>CAYZJX010000014.1:0-18144 GCA_964479035.1 uncultured Desulfurococcaceae archaeon | reverse complement strand
TAAGTTATTTAGTAGGCGTGTTCGCAAGACCATGAGGAGGTACGAGTTATTTAGTGAGAAGGAAGATATAGTAATTGCTGTTTCTGGCGGCAAGGACTCACTTTCGCTTCTTCACTTTATGAGTAAGTTAGCTAAACGTGTTAAGGGCTGGAGGATTAGGGCGCTACTTATTGATGAAGGAATATCAGGATATAGGGATGTAACTAAAAAAGACTTCATTAAATTTGCGGAGGAGTGGGGGATTGAGTATAGGATTGCCTCATTTAAGGAAGAGGTTGGACTGACACTTGATGAGATGGTTAAGAAGGGGAGAAGTATTGGGCTACCTTACCTGCCATGCACTTACTGCGGTGTATTCAGGAGGTACCTGCTTAATAAAGTCGCTAGAGAAATGGGTGCTACCGTACTAGCTACGGCACACAATTTAGATGATGTTATTCAGACTTACGTAATGAATGTAATAGTTAATAACTTAGATAAGCTAAGCCGCCTGGGCCCTAAAACAGGTGTTGTGAGGCACCCTAAATTCGTCCCTAAGGTTAAGCCATTCTATGAAGTACTAGAGAAGGAGGTAGCACTCTATGCAGTATTAAATGGAATATACCCTTCATTTATTGAGTGTCCCTACGCTAGATTAGGTGTTAGGTGGACTATCAGAGAGATGCTCAATAAGTTAGAGGAAAGGCACCCAGGGATTAAGTACTTCACACTACGCTCACTACTGCGGATGATATCCACAATTAGGGGTGCAGAAGGTGCTGAGGGCGGGCCGCTGACATGTAAAATATGTGGTGAGCCCTCAGCACACGAAGTGTGTAGGGCGTGTCAATTAAAAATAGAGTTAGGGTTAATTAAGCCGTGAATCTCAAGGTATTTGCTTTATATTAAGATAACTACTGTCATGAATAGGAACTATAATATCTGCTACCTCCTTAATCTTACGCATGCTCTCATAAATTTCCACAATATTAATGTGAATGCCTGGAATTATGAAGTCCTTCGAAATACCTCTGTAACCCTTCGGAGGCTCAAAGTTCTCCTTAATACAGCAGAAACCAACTATAGCTACAATTCCCTTATCGCTTTCCACAAGAACTGTCTGCCCCCCTGGCGTATGCCCTGGCGTTAACATAACTGAAATACCCTCAGTGATCTCCTTATCACCACTAACGTACTCGATGTTTAACCCGCTAAGCATCTCCTTAATTAGCTCGGTCGGGTAGAACCCCTGGTATGCTGGGTGAGGGTTGAGGGTTGCCTCATACTCCTTCTTTTGAATTATGAACGTAGCATTCCGCAGCTCCCTAGCGTAAGCTATGTGGTCAGAGTGAAGGTGCGTTAAGACAACTATGTCTACGTCCTCAGGCTTCCAGCCAATGCTAGCTAAGCCTTCGCTTAATGTAAATACTTGAGTAGCTGGGAACCCAGCTTTAGTCTGCACTTCTGCAGGGCAGCCAGTATCTACGAGTACCTTAGTACCTCCACCTTCTATAGCCCATGCAAAAGTGGCTAACTCAGTAACTGTCCCACAATTCATTAAGTACGTCATAATGGACTTATCTACCATGCCTTTAGTAGTAGGTATTGGCTTAATTATGTATTTCATCTGCTCACAACGATATTTATTCTTCTAAGACTATATTTATGTCTGATAAGATTGAATTAATTGCCTTCGGCTAATGTATTATAAAAATAAGCTGTTTAGTACCACTTACTGACTAGTTAAGTCCTTAACAATTTTGTCAACACATGCAGCTATTTGGCAGTCTAGTATCTGTGCAGATGATTTATCTCCTTTTACTACCCTTATTACAGTACTGCCGTCCTGATTTCTAAACATTTCGAGTACTATATCACTCCACTCAATATAGAAGTTGGGTGGAGCCCTATCTCCATAGACAACAAAGTGTCTGACTGTTGAGCCGTAAAGAGTTTTTGCTAATTGAACTAAGTACATTGTCATATTCTTGATGGACTCTAGTGGGTGCGCATCTAGAAGTCTCTGCAGATTTAGTACTATACTAAAGAAGGTCCCATACTGTCTGTCCCCTAAGACACTAATGAGTGATATGTAGTTAGTTGATGTAATTAGTGGATTAAGCTGAAGTGCACGTATCTTAGATAAGAGTTCCTTTGAGGCCTTCACCTGACTTATAATCTCGTGAATCTTCCCGAACGTCCTTGACTCATAGCTCGTTAGATCCACATAGAAACCTTTCTTAGCTAGGTCTAAGCTCTTAATTACTAAGTACTTTAGGAGGTTTGAATTTCTGAGGAGGTCCCCTCTATCAATTATGAATATTTCCGTATCCGGAGGTAGTACCTTCGGAAGTATTTTATGTAGTATCTCACACTCTATTTTCAGTGGCTGTCTAGATGACCTGTATTTCTTAGCTATTTTACTGCTTGTGTAGTTGAGAATGACTATTCCTCCTTCACCGACCTCGAAAGGTATTGACGAATTCTTTACTATCTTCCCCCTAAATTTCCTCACTATTAGGTACCTCTCAACATCTCCGCTTTTATATACTCTATACTCAGCTTGAATTACTACGTCAGCAATAAACTCAAGTAGCTTAAGATCCGAGTCTTCGCGCTGGAATCTATCAGCAATAAATACAAGCAGCTTGTCTGATCCACTGACATAGTCATATAAGGTTGTCTGTAGCCAAGCTCTTTTAGGCCCGTACCCATCAAGTAATTTCATTACTGGCGTTATACTATCAACAATAATTATGTCGTAGTTGCTAATGCCTTCAGCAATTGAGTGAGTAACAATATCTATTAGATCTTTATCACTAACTATAGGTATTTTATCAATTTTTATTTTACTTGTGTTAACTAGCTCCTCGACCCTCAAGCCTATGGAGCTAGCATATTTAACTAGCTTCTCAGGGGCCTCACCGAATGCTATGTAGAGTACTTTAGCATTTCTTTCAAGAGCGTTCCTGCAAGCCATAGATAGCGCAAGTGTAGTCTTGCCGGCCCCGGGCTCACCCTCTATTAGGAGAATGGTCCCGGGCTCCAGCTCGCCAATAAGTTCATCGAGCTCCTCATTCCCTAAGCTGTACTTCTTAACCACAAATACCACCGTACGCCAATAAATTATAAGAGAAATCAAGTTTTAAATAGTTCACTTGACTTTTACATCAACTATGTAAAGCGAGCTGATGCTGCAGTACATGCTGCTAGTAATACCTAGTAATTCGCCCCCTACTTCATTAACGTGAGCTACTGTTATTAAGATAATCAAACATAATTTTCCGTAAGGTGCTTCAAAGCACTTAAAATAGGTGATGGTGAGAGGAAAATTGCTTCAAATTTATTAACCACCCATTTCTGGTGATAAAAATACTACTGAGTCCCCTCCCTCGAGCTCGTAATTTAGGTTCCCAACAACCCTGCTGTTAACTAGTATGGTCAGTATAAGTCTCTTTTCTATGATACCTTCACCGAGCCTTCTACTGATTTTATCTCTAATGTATTCTAAGAGGTTCTTCAGTGTTGAGTTCTCATGCAACTCAACAGTAATTACTTTCTTGTCATTAGGTACCAGTTCTCCTGCCCTCTGCAGGAATCTTACTTTAATCTTCAATCACTTCTACACCAATATAATCTGTGTACCTGAGATTCTATAAAGAAGTTCAGTAATTATTTAGGAAAAGAAGACGTTGGGAGATAAAAACTTATTTAATTATTCTGCCTTAATTATTCCATCTCCTTACCGGAAGCCCCCATTACGTAATTGGGTACCTTGGGCGGTAGCCCGACCTTCTTAGCGTATAAGTTACTCAGTACGTAGTGGAATATTATGAGCAGTACTACACCTATAGGTAGCAGTATAATTGGGTTGGTTACGCCTGCTGCAAATAACAGGTAGAGTACGATGCCTACCGAAGCAGCTAGTACTGCGTAAGGTACTTGAGTATTGACGTGGTCTATGTGGTCTGCAGCACTAAACATTGAGGACATTATGGTAGTGTCGCTAATTGGTGAGCAGTGATCACCGAATATTCCGCCAGCAAATACTGATGCTATAGAAGCAAAGGTTATTGTGTAAATTATGTCTAAATTCCCTGGAAATTGCATTAAAGCTAGGCGCCAAGCCATTGGAATGGCTATAGGCATCATAACCCCGAAAGTACCCCAGCTCGTACCTGTTGTAAATGATATAAACATTGAAACCAGGAATATCAATAATGGTACAAGAATTGCCGGAAGGCCAGCTACTGCAGCTCCATGAACAACATAATCTGCAGTACCTACAGCATCTGTAGCTGATTTAATACACCATGCATGAAGCAGTATAGCGTTTGGAAATACCATTAAATACATACCTTTTATCGTATAGTCCATTGCCTGCGAAAATGATAATGACTTAGTAATTAATATACCAGCTAAAGCTGTAAAGTACGTAGCCATTCCAGCCCAAAATAGTGCAGTTGCAGTATCCGCATTCATTAACGCCTCTGTAAACGGTGTTTCCCACCATTTTGATGGGTCTGCCGCTCCAGTAACCCACATACCCAACAAAGTAATAGCAACAAGTACTGAAATTGATATAGCGAAGACCCAACCCGGAGCATATTTCTTAGCAATTGGTTTGGTTCCAATAACTTCCTCTGTTGGAACTAGGGGTTTTGCACCATCTCTCAGTACTTTTCCTTCTTTAATAGCTCTATGCTCAGCCTTTAGCATAGGACCAAAATGTCTTCTTGTAATAACTACAGTTAAGACCAAAAGTATTGCTAATATCGAGTAAAATCTAAATGGTACCGAAGATAGCCAAGCACCATAAGCTTCAATAGTAGGTGCAATGCTGATTATTCCCTTGGTTGCCAATTCTCGTAGCCCATCAAATGAATCCTTAATTAGTCCAACTTCATAACCTATCCATGATGAAACTAAAGCTAGTCCAGCTACCGGAGCTGCAGTAGAATCTACTATGTAGCTTAGTAATTCCCTACTCACCCTCACTCTGTCAGAGACAGGTCTTATAGTGTTTCCTACTATTACAGTATTTCCGTAGTCATCGAAAAATATAGCTAGACCTAATAACCAACCTGCAAAGCTAGCTCCTAAAGCACTTTTTACTTTACGAGCAATTGCCCTAGCTGCAGAATGAACGGATCCTGACGCATACAAAAGCCCCATAAAAGCGCCAAGAACGAAGTCATAAAGTAGTATTGATGCATTCCAAGAATCTGTAGCATTTTCTACATACCACGCAACTGTTTGAGTTGTTGCAGAAAGAGGATTATATCCTGTAGCCATTAGTCCACCAATCCATACGCCAGCAAATAATGCTAGTAAAACCTGCCGTGTTGCCATAGCTAATGCAATTGCAAGTAATGGTGGCAGCAATGGAAAAGTATAGTATGTAAACCGCTTTTCTTCAGGCATAAATGGCGCATTGGGAGGTACAGCCGCGATTAAAGCTACCACTATAACTATAATTACTGCTATAAGCTTCAGTAAAGTTGATTTATTCATTATTAACGCTACCTCCAAATATTTTTCGATGCTCTCTTTATAAATTTTATATTTTAAAGCATAATATTTTATTAGCGCATTAGTACATAATGTCAATTTTCAAATTGAAATAGGGTGCTTAACTTAATTATTTTGCAGTAGCTAACAATAGCGAATATTCTTAATTAGCTCAAAACACAACATGTTTATAATTTAAATTTCTAAATCGTAGTGGGAGTAACCATGGGTTTATTTAATAGCGTTATTGTAAGACCCCCTTCAAGTAATCTTGTGCGATGTGTCTCAACTAATCCACTGCGCTCTACTGTTGATCCTGAGGCTGCGGTGAGGCAGCACAGGGCCTACGTTAATGTTCTGAGAGAGCACGGTATTGAGGTAATTTATTTAAGTCCTAGTACTAACTTCCCAGACAGCGTCTTTATTCAAGATACTGCGGTAGTGGGTGCTAAGTCGAGGACTGCTGTTATTGCGCGTTTTGGTGAGGTCAGTAGGAGGGGTGAGGAGAAGGAGGTTAAATTGCTGCTTCAGAATATGGGCTATCAAATTAGTGAGGTTACGGAACCAGGAACTCTTGAAGGAGGTGACGTACTGGTTACTGACTTCGGAGTCGTCTTTATCGGGTTGACGAAGAGGACTAATGAAGTTGGAATCGAGCAGTTTAAGCGTGTCTTTAAAAATGTTGATGTGGTTGCAGTTCCTGTTAAGGAAGTTCTGCACTTACTGTCAGCTATTAACTACCTAGGTAATAAGACGTTTGCAGTAGTTCCTGAGTACATAGACGTTAGTTATTTTAAGGGATTCAAGCTTATTAGAGTACCGATTGATGAGGCCTACGCAGCCAACATGCTGTACCTGGGTAATCGCTACGTCATAATGCCTGCAGGATATCCGAAAACTGCTGAGAGGTTGCGGAAGGAGGGATATAGACCTGTAGAAGTTGATGTTTCTGAATTTTGGAAGTGTGATGGGGGTGTTACATGTCTGAGTCTCCCACTATATAGCGTCCTGTAAAATGTTATGCAGTACTCTTGAGTTATCAAATGCCTCAGCCTACTTGAGCGTACATTTTAATTTGTTCTTTCACTAAGTAGGTGGTAGGTCTTTAAAGTATGGTGCTGAACTCAGCTCTTCAGCATCCATGCACTAGTCTACGGTCAAAGCACTTAATTCCATGTACATGTTTGATGAGTAACCACTACTTTTACAAACGGTTAAGTGGTGTTTAGTTGTGTTCATTGAGTGGCTAAGTGAATTAGGAATTATCCAGCGTGTCTTCATTATCGGCCTCATACCGTGTGCGCTAACTGCTGTGGGTAGTTTGCCAGTTCTTTCTGGGTGGGTCTTCAGTAGGAGGTTTTCTGCTGGGGGGCTAGGTTTTTCTGCTGGGATAATGCTTGTTGCATCATTTACTAGTCTCCTAATCCCTGCACTCGAGTCGGCAAACGTCCTTATAGTTATTGTGGGGTTTATAGCTGGTATTGCTATGATTAAGGTGCTTGATGCTGTTGTACCGCACCTCCACGTAGTTAAGGGGTATGAGGGACCTCCGTTACTTAAGAAGAGGATTGCGAGGGCATGGCTGATAGCTCTGGCAATGATGGTTCACAATATTCCGGAGGGGATGGCTGTGGGGGCTGTAGCAGCTTATGGTATCAGAGATGGTCTTATTTTAGCTTTGGCCATAGGTATTCAAGACATTCCTGAGGGTTTAGCTGTGGCAGTACCTATAGCTGCTGCTGAAGGCAATAAAGTTAAGGGCTTCACCATCGGGGTTCTGAGCGGGCTCTCTGAGGCTCTGGCAGCACTCATACCAGCAGTAATTATTGAGTTCACGCACGTAGCCCTCCCTCTGCTAATGTCTTTATCTGCTGGCGCTATGGTCTATGTAGTAATTCATGAAATAATTCCTGACGTCATGAAGGAGGGTGAGGGCGAGGCACCCACAGCAGGATTCCTCCTAGGCTTCATATTAATGCTTATGCTAGATACGCTCTTCATGTAGTCACCAGCGTCTCATGGTGGCGGCATGCACTCCCAGGGAGGCAGCAATAAGCACTACTCCTGCCCAGAAGTAGGGTCTCTTAATCGTGATGCGTCCCTTCCCGATTTGTACGGACACAGTAACTGCTCTATCTGCTTTATTGACCAGCTTGAGTTCATATGGGCCACTCCTTAATATCTCCGCGTAGAAGTACTTAGGCAGATTTGTGGAGTCAAACTCGGACCTAACGGCCCCTCCCCAAGGCCTGGTTATGATAGCTTCTAAACATACGCCTGAGGGTTGCAGACTAATTACGTTGAGTCCGATAACCATCGCATAACCTTCGGTTAGAAATAATGTGTCGTAGTGGGGCTCTCCGCGCCTTAGGTCGACCCAGAAGTCCCTCCCAACTATGACAGCTGGCGTATTGCTTACTGCTGCACTACGGAGGGATTCCTCGTACTTACTCCTTACATACTTAAGTACTTCCTCAACACTAGTGCGGTTCATGTTGACCCAAAAGTACTTGAAGCTCCATGAGCTACCTCCACTAATTACAATGTAGTATGGCCCGCTAATTTGATGCAGGCTTAAGCTAGCTACTGACAATAGCAATAAAGCAACTCCTGTAGCTAGTGCTATAAGGGCAGCAACCACTAGTATGATTTTACTTAAGCGATCTCCAGTTGTCATCACTTCAAAAACATACTTCAACATTATTTATAATTTCATGCATGTGGTTAGCCCGTACCGCCTGCTGAGGAATAAGCTCTTAGTTCAGAGTACGCACTAAGTTTTATCCTCTGCTCACTAGGTTAGTTAGGTGCTGTACTCGTGGAGCTGCTTGATGTAGCTAGGGTGCTCGACTCACTTGTCAAGATCCCCATATATTCCGTAGTCGGGTACGCACATGAGAGAATCGTTTACCTATCTAATGTAGGTGGCGTGACCGGCCTGTGGTCCCTGAATCCTACTGTAGGTGAGCTCCTCAGGCTTACTAGGGAGCCCGTGCACTCAGTAGCTAATATCAGCATGCAGTCTAGGTACGTGATTTACACTAGGGATGTTTCGAAGGGAAGGGAGCTTCAGAAACTATTTGCCGTGGCTGTCGATGGTGGTGAGGAGAGGGTTTACGCTGACATGACACCTATGAGGTTCTTCGGTCTTGCATGGGATGGTGAGAAGCTTGTGTTCACGGCTGCTAATGCCTCTGGGATGTCTCTCTACCTAGCTAAGGAAGGCTCAGTAAACAAGAACCCCTCCATTAGAGGTGGTAGGGTGCTGTTTGAGTCTAACTTTGAGGGTTCCAGCAAGCTCTACATCTACGACTTAAGTAATGACTCCCTGACCGAAGTAAGGTTCAGGAACCGCGACTACCACACCTACAGTCCTGTGGAGGACTTGGCCTTTGGGTGGGTGAAGGCAGGACTAAAGGCTTTATTGAGGGAAGGGAGGCACCTTCACCTGCTGGTACTTTAGGGTACTTAGCTGTGAGTGGGGATAGAGTGTACTACTCAGCCAGCTCCCTGACAATGCCTCCCAAGATATATGAGGCGGACTTAGCCAACATGACTCACAGGGTACTCGTTGACAACCCCCTCCCTAAGGAGCTGGAGGGGAGGTTGGGTAGGGCTTACTTCACTACGTACAAGTCCTCAGATGGTCTGGAGGTGCCTGCATTCGTAGTTGAGTCAGGTGCGGCCAGGAAGTCAGGTCCTACAATTACTTATGTTCATGGAGGTCCTTGGATTGAAGTCTATGACCAATGGTCCATCATGATTGCTAGTTTGAGTGCGGTAGGATATCATGTTATTGCAACAAATTTCCGCGGATCGACAGGCTATGGTGAGGAGTATGGGCTACTTAATGTTGGTGATGTTGGTGGTGGGGATCTAGAGGATATTGCGGCAGCTGCAGATTGGGCTAGGCGCACTGGGCTAGCTTCTAAGATAGCTATTAGGGGTATAGCTACGGGGGCTTCATGACGTACCTGGCTCTGGGGAAGAAGCCTAATTTGTGGGATGCCGGAGTTGCTGGCGCAGGAATAGTTGACTGGAGCTATCTATATGACCTAAGTGATGCACTATTCAATAAGTTCATAGAGGAATTATTTGATGGGCTGAACCGCGAGCTGATGAAGAAGAGGTCCCCGATAGAGTACGTAGAGAACGTGAGATCCCCACTCTGCATTGTGCACCCGCAGAATGACTCGCGGACACCGTTGAAGCCCGTACTGAAATACGTTGAGAAGCTGCTAGAGAAGAAGATCGCGTTCGAAGTACACGTCATACCCGACATGAGGCACGTATTCAGGACTGTAGATGAGATACTTAAAGTGGTACTTCCTGCAGTAGTGTTCCTGGACAAGTACATTAAGAAAGAAATATAAGGTACTATGAGGTGCGGACACTGCCCATATCTCAAGCTATAACAGTAGTACTCCTTAGGTAGCTTAATTTACTTCATAACATAATTAGTATTTTGGGTGCAGCCTGTTAGAGTGCTTAAGCAGGTGATTGTGAAGTGGCTAAGGCGGGCTTGAGTGAGGTACCTGAGCCGTATAGGGACTTAATTAAGGAGTTACTAGGTGTGATTAAAGAAATTTTCGGTGACTCGTTAGTGTCAATGGTACTGTATGGTAGTGTAGCTAGAGGTGAGGCACGTACTGATAGTGATGTCGATTTACTAATAATAGCTGAGGACCTGCCCCCATCAAGAATTGAGAGAGTCAGATTATTCGAGATGGCTGAAGATAGGGTAGAGCCGCAAGTAGCTAAGCTTTATGATAGAGGAATCTACGTTAGTTTTTCACCCATAATACTAATGCCTGAGGAGGTAGAGAAGGTGCCACCAATACTTCTCGACATGATCGAGGATGCTGTCATAGTGTATGATAGGACGGACTTCTTCAGTAAGTTGCTGAGCAGGGTGGCTGCTAGACTTAAGGAGCTAGGTGCGGAACGGATTAAATTGGGCAGGAAATGGTACTGGAGGCTCAAGAAGAACTACAAGCCAGGTGAGGTGATAGTCATTGAATAATGTAGTATTAGCTAGGTCGAATATTAGGCAGGCTATTGACAGACTGAAGTATGCTGGGGAAGCTCTGAGAAGCGGAAATTACCCATACGTTATAAGGCAGTGTCAAGAGGCTGTAGAGCTTAGTCTAAAAGGCGCTCTCAGACTTGTCGGAATCGAACCCCCTAAGTGGCATGATGTAGGTCCAGTACTTAAGAGGGAAAGGGATAGATTTCCAACAGAGTTTAGAAACTATATTGATAAGTTAGCATCAATATCAAGGTCCTTAAGAAAGGAAAGGGAATTAGCTATGTATGGTGATGAAGTTGCTGGCATACCTCCGGAGGAGCTATACACACGAAATGACGCTATAGAGTACTTTGGAAAGGCAGAGTTCGTTATTAAGAAGGTAATAAAATTGTATGAGGACTTAGTGGGTGAGAAATTAACTTAATATGATCTTGAAAGTCGGTGATGTAGTAATTGTCAATTGAGTTAATCTCACTATCACCTATTCTTAAGTGCTTTATCATTGATAGAATTAACAGGTTCACTGTTAGGGTTAAATGCTTTGGTAGCGAGTACCTTGCACTAAATACTAATACTGGTAGGTTACATAATCTTCTGACCCCAGGCAGAGTAGCCTACTGCATACGTAAATGCTCTGGGAAATTACCTCTAAGACTCTTAGGTATTGAGATGAGCGGAGAGGTTGCAGTAACTGATATTTACATACAGATGAAGTCGTTTGAGAAAGCCCTAGTACTCAACTCTATACCCTGGCTCCTTAACTGCGTAATTAAGCGAAGAAACCCTGTAGTTGGCAGTTCAAGACTTGACTACTTGCTTAAATGTCTTGAAGGTGAGGTATGGGTTGAGGTTAAGAGTGCGTTATTGCTTCACGGAGAGAATTACGCAGGTTACCCGGATTGCCTCAGTTTACGTGGTAGGAGGCATATTCGAGAGCTAATTGAACTAGCTAGTAATGGTAGGAAAGCGCTATTAGTCTTCATTGTTGCACTACCTAGTGCTAGTGGCTTTAAACCCTACACTAAGGGAGACCCAGATATGCCTTCACTACTTAGGACAGCGTTAGAGCATGGGGTGAGCATTAAGGCTATAGGTCTCTCAGGAGTAGTTAAGGGTAATACATTAACTACGGTGCTGTGGGACTCCGAGCTCCCTGTAATACTCAGTAATGCATAAACACTAGAGCATTCCACTAAATTCATCAGCAATTACATTTAATGAATAGGAACTGAGGCTTGAGTAGTAGTTTAAAAATTAATGAAGTTTTGATTTACTTTATAGAACTTTAGTATTAATTCTTTTGCTATACTGTGTACTGCTTCTTACTGTGAGTATGATAAGGCTAAGGACAGGGTGTATTAAGTAAGTATTTCTGTAGCTAAATACACTCCTGCAGCTGTCAGTACTATCCCCTGTATCAGCAGTCCTTTCCTACCGCTCAAGTATTGCTGCACCTTAAGACCAACCAGCTTTCCACTAATTAAAGATGCAATATAGGGTACCGAATACCCAGTAGTAAACGCTAATGCTGAGGTAAGAGCTGTGAACGGCTCCGTACTTGCATAAGCTAATGCAGCAACTAGGAACGGTAAAGAGCATTGAAGTCCTAGAACTGGCAGTAGGCTCCTCAATCTCCTCGAATAGTGCAGAACAGGCTCTGAGCCCACCAAGTTCATTAAGCCCCATGATATTGAGAATGCTGCAGCTAGCAATACCATGAGTGTGTACAGGTCCACTCCAATGTAGCCTGAAGACATGTACAGCAGCGACAGGAATATTCCTCCAGCAGCTGTGAATCCAGCTATCGAAGCCACCTGCACTAACATGCTTCTTTTTATTTTACTTCCCGCGCGCTCTCTAGTGGCTGAAGTAGCAAGTACCAGCATTAGGGGCAGGCTGCATGGGCTGAAGGCACCTACGATACCTAGGGCAGCAGGTAATATCACGACCTGAACCAGTGAACGATCCGCATGTTCAAGCTGTTCACTAGTCTCCTCACCCTCACTTCTACTTAAATTGAGTGATGCCTCAATAAATTCTCTTAGCCCTTCATACTGATCTCCTGGAAATATACCTAGATGTCTCGCGACTTCCTCACCATTCTTAATAAATATGAAAGTAGGTGTACCAAATATTCTAAATTCCTTAAGTAGTGCTAAGGCCCTATCAGGGTCACTCATAATTAAAGGCATTATATGCACCTCAACAAAGAGTACATTAGTGATTTCAGTAGATAGCTCCTCAAACACAGGCTCAATTACTTCACAGGCGGGACAGCCTTCTTTAGTAAACATAAGCAGTACTGCCTTACTACTACCCTTAAAATACTTCCTCAACTCATCAACGTCATAAATTTTAATGACTCCACCACCCATGCTGAGATTTAATGCGGTAGGTATGATTACGTAGTGCAGCAGTAGTAGAATTCCCCATATAGTAACTAATAACAGAATCAGGTAGCGCGTAGACCTCCTCAATACTTTTATATGGTTCCACATCTTACCTTACCTAACTAAAGCCTTCATTAACCACATAAGACGTAATCCTACGCCATAATATTACTTAATATAATTTTAATTAATAGTAAAACCGGCAAAATAGATCATAAAATATTTAACGACCCTATTCTACGCAGCACAGCTAAATATGTTTTAAGACAGAACTTTTTATCTTAAAATTCAATACTTTTAGTGATTAGGTATGGATAAAGTGAGGGTTAATGATTCTGAGACAGCGAATATTAGGGCTTATGTAAATGAATTAGTCAATGAATTTTCCAGTAAGGTTCTTGAGGAGTTGAGGAGAATTCCAAGTGAAACAAATAGATTTCTGTACTTTCTAGCATGGCTTAGTACGAGGCTTGAGGAGTGGGGATTAGGAAGAATAGTAATTGTTAGGGGTTTTTCAGTAGAGTTCTACACGAGGGCAAGCATAAGAACCATAGATGTAGATGTAGTTATTTTAGGATCACCAACTGCTACAATTGTTATGAGGAAGTTCCTGGATGCTATAGGCAGTATTCATGAGGGTAGAGTATATGTCCTTGCTCCATTGAGGCAGCTGCTCTCTAAGGCCATAGATATAGTTGACGATGACTTAGCTAAGCGGAGGCTAGTGAGGATAAAGATTAACAATTACAGAGTCTATATTCAATCTCCTGAGGACACTCTAGTCTATACACTTAATGCATGGAAGTTCTGGCGCTCAAGCGAGGATGAGCTTAGGGCTAGAATACTTGTTGAGGTACTTAAAAATAAGCTAAATGAGGAATACTTGTGCTGTAGGGCTGAAGAGGAAGGAGTGCTTGATAAACTTCGCGAGGCTGGTGTCGCATGCAGGGAGATGAAGAAGTAATTGGTGCAGAGGAGTACGTAGGTAGTAAGAACTCAGAAGCTGAGGCTAGGGCGCTACTGAAGGCAGTAAAGCTGAAGAAAAAGCTTAAGGAGAAGGGCGAGTACAGGAAGAGGTGGAATAAGAAGACTATTGAAGTTTTATCAAGTATTGCTAGAGTACTCTGGGAGAGTGAGGAAAGAAATGGAGTTATAGAAATAACTTATAGTGAGGGTAGGAAGTCCATAAAAGAAATTGAAATTAAGGATAAGAATGTAGTTTAGCTTGATTAATTAGCTAACGTGCACGTAAGGTATTTTATAAATTTATGTAGTCTTCCTCTCTTCCTTAAGCCTTTGTCTGTAAAGCTTACCGAGGTCTGAATTCCTTAATTCTGGTATGAGGAGGTTCTTGAACTCCGAGTGCTTTGAGAAGTAATAAACTGCATAGCTGCATATAGGTTCAATAAGCCAATTATTCTCCATAGCTAACTTAATAGAATACTCAACTAGCTTACTAGCAATTCCCTTACCTCTATGTTGCGGAGGTGTGTAGGTCTCAATTAACTTCATAATGCCTCCCTCAATTCTGTACCCTAGGTACGCCTTCGAGCCGTCAGGTAACTTAACGTATATAACTGAAGAAGTATGCCTTACCTCAAGCTCCTCACTCACCTTACTACCCAAGTATTAGCTACTTCGCATAGGTATATATTCTTCTTGCTTTAGCACCTGGTCACTGACTGGTCACATCGTATTTTGTATAGTGAATACCGTGACCGCACCTAAAGTAAAGCGGTGGATGAAGTGTACGTAGGCATGGTTAAGGCATCCGACTTAGCTAAAGCCTGCATAGGTGTATTAAGGAGTACCGTAAGTAAGTTAATTCATGTGAGTGAAATTCTGCAGGGCAGTACTAAAGGAAAAGCAACTTACATATTAGGTCGTAGATGCGCTATTAACACTCACCTGCCACTCGTATGCGGGCTGAAGGCCATACCTTACAAAAATGCCGACATATTAAGACTTCAGTAAAAGTACGAGGCTGTTATTTTTCCCTAACCTTAGGCTTTAATGGGCTTAAGGCCCTCAGCCTATCTACAGCCTCTGGCAAGTGTTTTAATACATACTCGACGTCTTCTCTTGCATGATACCTTGACAACTTAAAGAGTATGCTTCCGTGAGCCTCTTCATGCTTTCTACCTATAGCTAGTAGTACGTGACTCGGCTCTAAGACTCTGCTGGTGCATGCACTCCCACTAGAGACGTATATTCCTCTCAGACTTAGTTCCACTGTTAGTGCTTCACCCTCCACATATAGGAAGCTCACATTAACATTATCAGCAACTCTCTTATCGCCTAAGGGCCCGTTAACTAGAACATCTCCGATACTCTCTAATATACCGTTCATGAGCATGTCCCTCAGTCCTTTAATGTAACTCACGTAATCACTCATTCTCTCTAAAGCTAGGCGTGCTGCCTCATAAAACCCTACAATAGCTGGGACATTCTCAACACCAGGCCAATACTGCTGCGTACTTAAGGCGCCATGAATTATACGCTCAATCTTAGTCCCCTCCTTAATGTAGAGGGCTCCAGCACCCTTAGGACCCAGTATCTTATGACTGCTAAGGGTTAGTAAATCAACACCTAATTCCTTAACATTAATAGGTAATTTAGTATACGCATCAACAGCGTCAGTATGAATTATGGTTGACTTATTCTTATCCTTAACTAACTCAACAACATCCTTTAGGGGTTGTATCGTACCTATTTCGTGATTAACTAACTGGACACTTACCAGGACGGTTTCACTATCTATAAGGGTTTCCAGAATATCCAAGTCAATGAAACCTTCCTCATTAACAGGGACTTGAACTACTTTGAAGCCGTATTTACTTAATTCATTAGCTGGCACCATGACACTGAAGTGCTCTACAGCTGAAATCACTATTTTCTTGCCTTTCTCCTTATTAGCTAAGGCGGCACCTATTACTGCTAAGTTATTTGACTCGGTACCACTGTGAGTAAATACTATTTCTGATGGATTAGCGCCTATGCTGCTAGCTATGAACTCCTGAGCCTTAAGAACAGCTTCTAGGGCTTCCCAACCACGCTTATTTGTTATTGATGGATGCCCGTAACCTACCTCACTGAAATAGGGAAGCATAACCCTAACTACTTCAGGTGGCACCCAACCGCTATTCTCAAGGTCAAAGTAGATCTCCCTTTCAGGCCTTCCATGAACCTTAAGAAACTCTCTTACTTTACTTAATGAGTTACCCACTCAAATCACCTACTAACTCATGGTATCGATTACAACACTTATTCCTTTCTTAGTAAGACCTCGACAATACCACCACTACTACTCAAGACCTTCACATCGACTCCTGCCTTCGATGATAGTACCTTAATCGTCTTAAGAGGAACCACCTCCTCATCAGTTATGACTTTAAGTACCTCGCCTTCCTTGAGTGAAGCAACCTCCTTCTTCAGTCTAACTAGCGGGTGCTCACTACAGCCCTTAGGCTGAGTCCTCAGATCTATTACCTTCAATTCCACCTCCTCCTGAACCCACAGTGAATCTACGGTAAAGCTTCTCTATAAGTTTCTCCTCCTCAAGTGCCTGAAGTTCTTCCTTAGTGAGCCCCTCAGGCAGCCAGTCAGGACGTTTGCCCTTCTTCTTATAGTAAGCTCTTATAGCTCTCTTAAGAGCACCTACAGCTAGTATGCTGCAGTGGAACTTAATCGCTGGGAGACCACCCAGTTCATCAGATATTTCCTTCCATGTAACTTCCCACGCCTCCTTTAGGGTCTTACCCTTAATTACTTCAGTTAAGATACTAGCAGCTGCTATATTTGCAGCACAGCCGTAGCTCTCGAAAGATGCCTTAAGAATGACTTCTTTTTCTTCATTTATCTTTAAATAAATTGATATTACGTCTCCGCATGCAGGACTGCCTGCTGTAGCCTTTACTGTAGCGTCCTCCATGACCCCGGCATTCTTAGGGTTTCTGAAAAGCTCCAGTACCTTAGGGCTGTACGGTAGGGGTATTCTAGTACTCATAAGTTATCACCTCTTTACCTCCTTTACAATATTCTTTAGAGTACTTACTAACTTATCTACCTCTTCAGGAGTATTGTAGAGGTAGAAGCTAACCCTCACACTTCCTCTAGTAAATCCTAATCTCTCATGAAGTGGCTGAGCACAGTGAAATCCGCTTCTCACAGCAATACCTTCTTCATCAAGAAGCGTTGCTGTGGCATGCGGGTCTATCCTGCCTAAAGTAAATGATATGACGCCGCTCCTGCCCTCAGCTGACGTAGGACCAGCTATCCTTAGCACATCAGATAGCCCCTCCTCCTCAGTCCTCTTGAGGAAGTACTTGACCAGCTCTACTTCATGCTCGTGGATGTTTGAGCGTCCGACCCTCTCTAAGTATTTTACAGCCTCAGCTAGCCCAACAGCACCGACGATATTTGGTGTACCTGCCTCAAATCTCCAGGGTGATTTAAGTAATTTAACAGTGGGCTCACCTGAGTTTATGTCATAGTGAACCTCTTTTACAGTACCTCCACCGACCATATATGTGTCGACTTCATCAAGTACCTCACCTCTAACGTAGAGAACTCCAATTCCAGTAGGACCGAGCATTTTATGGCCGCTGAAAGCAAGGAAGTCCACACCTAGTTCCCGCACGTTAACTGGCATGTGGGGGACGCTTTGGGCACCATCCAGCAGTACCCTAGCACCCACCTTCCTACCTAACCTAATAACTCTATTAATGTCGTTAATTACTCCAGTCACACTGCTTACGTGTGTAATAGCTATGAGCTTGGTCCTCTCAGTTAGGGTCTCCTCAAGTAAGTCATAGCGCAGTCGCCCGTCTTCATTTATGTCAATTACCTTAACTTTCGCACCAGTAATTTTAGCTACCTTAAACCACGGGAGGAAGTTACTGTGATGCTCCATAATAGTGATAACTACTTCATCATTCTTCCTTAAATTCCTGAGGCCCCAAGCATAAGCAACAAGGTTAATTGCTTCAGTAGTATTCCTAACAAAAATTACTTCCTCGGCCCCTTTAGCACCTATAAATCTAGCTACTAAGTCATGGGCATCTTCATAGAGCTTACTGGCCTCCTGACTTAAGGTGTGAAAGCCTCTGTGAATATTTGCGTTATACCTTAAGTAGAACTCACTGATAGCATTAATCACCTGCAGGGGCTTCTGCGATGTGGCAGCATTATCAAAGTACACTAGCTCCTTGCCATTTACTTTTCTGCTAAGAATTG
>CAYZJX010000013.1:0-18700 GCA_964479035.1 uncultured Desulfurococcaceae archaeon | reverse complement strand
CTTCGACTAACTTAGCGTAGCCTAGGTCATTTGGTGTTAAGTCCCTAATACTTGTTATGATTCTGCCCTTCGTTGATCGCTCTAGTTTCTCCATGTCTGATCTTTTTACTCTTCTTACTGCTAGTATTCCTTTCTTTGCTAGGTAGTGCTGAGCAACATCATCAATACCCTTCTGACAAATCACAACATTAGCACCAACAGAAGCAATCTTCTCAACCATGTCCTTTAGCATTCTCGTTTCTTCATCCAAGAACATCCTAATTTGCTCAGGTGATGTTATGTTAATCTTTGCCGTTATGTCAGGCTTCTCTATCTCTAATGGAGCATCAATTAATGCTATCTTAGCCTCAGTAACCCTTCTGGGCATTCCTGGATGGACAACCTCCTTATCAAGCACAATTCCATCAACTAGCTGTGTCTCGGCAAGTGAGGCTCCCTTTTTCTTCTCAATCTTAACATTATCTAGTCTGACCCTGTAGGCACCATTTGGTCTCTTCTCAGCAACCTTAACTACAGCGTCTATTGCTATATCAATGAACTTATTTAATAAGTCGGGAGTCGCTAAGTACTTACTTGAGAGAGTTGAATAAGCTATCCTCCTTAAGTGAGGTCTAGCACGCTCAAGCCCTTCAGGGGTGTCAATATCAGAAACGTCAATCTTCACACTGATCTCGTCGAGTATTTGAAGTGCTTTATTCATTGCTTTCTTGTATCCTTCTATTATTATTGTTGGGTGTATGTTCTGATCAAGCAAGTTCTCTGCTTTAGCAAGTAACTCGCCAGCTAAGACTACGACTGACGTGGTACCATCACCGACTTCAGCATCAACAGCCTTAGCTGACTCAACAAGCAGTTTAGCTGCCGGATGCTGTACTTCCATTTCCTTAACTATTGCAGCGCCATCATTGGTAACAGTTATGTCACCAAAGCTATCAACTAACATCTTATCTAAACCTCTAGGACCTAAGCTAGTTTTTAGTACTTCAGCAAGTGCTCTGGCAGCAATTATATTGTTTCGCAGTGCCTCTCTTCCATGGGTTCTAGTAGTACCTTCCTTTAGAATCACAACAGGAACACCATATAAGGCTGTCATGGTCCTAACCCCATTAGTTCTAGTAAGGACACCTCTATATAAGCTTTTTCTACATCTACAGGGTCATGTAGAAAGCACTAATATTGGTCAGAATTTAGATTAAGTATAAATTACCTTAATGTGGTATGGTTTTAACTAGGGATGCCACGTGAATTCAGAAGATGAGATTAAGTTACCGCTATTAAACGAAGTAATTCAGGCATATAGCGAAATAGTGGAGAATAAGGGAGATATCGATAAGGGCAATTTACTAATAACTCTTCTGGCAGGAACAGGAGCATTATTATGGTATGGAGGTAAGGTGAACCCTAAATACTTGAGTAAGTACTATGAGAGATTGCGTGTTGCACTTGTAGAGGGGCCTAACCTCCTTAACCCTTATGTTCTTGAGTTACTGGGCATACTTTCAGAAGGCCTAACTGAGGAATTATTTCAGGAGTTTATATTGAAGCTTCGCATGCTTTTGAAGGAGGATACACTAGATAAGCTAGAAGTATAATAACTAATGCATAGGTATTTTTAATCTTAATCTTCACCGCCTTGCTTATCTTAAAATGGCGGATTTATGCCCCATGAAGAAAGAGTTTCACGAAGCCCTATCCTAAGAGCTTGGTAGTCCTTCTTAAAGTTGCCGAAACAATCGCTCTGCTCGAAGACCTGCCTGCCCTTAATAAATGCTGTTATTACAGGCCTCTCACCGTCTGTCATAGATACGTCTAATACAGCATACGCTAAAATACCTCTTGACACAGACTCAAGCCTCTTAAGCACAGAATACATAAGCTTTCCTAATTCTGTGCTCAGGTCTAAGTACGCAAGGACAGCAATATCATTTGTATATACAAACTTTCTTGCTTCCTCTATACTCTTTATAATTTTCATTTTCCTACATCACCAGTACATTTACTTAAATACTTCTTCCTAACGATCTCTCTCTCAACCCTACTTAAATATATCTCAACATCAATGGGAGCTCTTTTCTCCTTAGGGTGCTTTAACCCCAATCCATTAACGAGTACATAATCGTATCTCACGAGATCACTGAGCTGTTCGCACGTTAGCGAATTAATAAATTCTATGAAAACTTCTTTAAAGTTCATTCTTTCTTTTACCTCTTTTTCACTTACATTTGCACTGCAGACAAGACATGAAAGGTCGGGCATTAAAGCATTAAAGCCGCACTTAGGGCACTCTACAGGCAGTATTGGAAGCTTATTTTTAAGCCATGCATTAGCCCATTTATTTCTAAGAATTTGAAGTAGGTCCTCCCTTCTGGCTTTCTTAACCTCAGCATATATCTTAGGTGCGAGACCCAGTATCGAGTCACCTATGTGATAAACTATAAACTCAAGCTGTGTAGGATTAAATCTATTTAACTGAACTGTTAATCTTGATGCTATTATAGGATAAACCCTCTCTGAATACCTCATAAATCTCTTAGCAACAATTTCTGCCTTAGTGTAGCTTGTTGTAGATCCGTACAGCTGTACTATTATGTCCCTTAGTAGGTCAATATACTGCTCGTGAGTAAGCCCCAGCAATTCTAAACCAGTAAGAGACACTATCTTGTCTATATACTTCTCAATCCAATTATCTAAGTTTACCTCTTTCTTTCTTTTAGGTTTTGTTGTTTTCTTGACCTGTTTGATGCCTGAAGGAGAGTTCTTACTAACAGCTAAATTACTATCCTTTACTTTTTTTGATGTTTTGCGTGACTTAGCTTTACCACTCGACCTTGACTTTTTATGAGGCATTATACCACACTTCTAAATAAATATTACAAGAGATTCTGTTGTTGTAACTTTAGTCTCAAATCTTATATACCCTTGATAGTAGTTCTTATTTCAATTACATCTCCGTCTTCAAGCATGTGGTTTAGGCCTACTCTTTCACCGGGATACTTAGCTGAAGGACCCCACACCCTGGCATATTTAAAGTATTTCACGAATTCTTCTCTTACTCTTTTAACAGCATCCTCTATTGTGGACCCCCTCTTTAAAATCAGCGGCTCAGGAGATGGCTTAGGTGAGTTAGGTTCTTTCGTGTAGACCCTTATTACGTCTGCTAACTTAAAGATCTTACTCGGTATACTGCTTACACCCATCCCTAGTCTTGCGGATGTAATAGTGATTTCAGCGTCTGGTAGTAGGTTCCTAATATAACTAGCAATTTCCTTAGCATACTTACTGCTTACCAAATCAGCTTTATTCAATACTACTAAACATGGCTTGTAAGTCACTGTCTCATATATAGCTTTCTCAACATCCTCCAGTGCCACTTCACCGTATATTTTCACCTCAATACCATACATTCTGTTTGCTTCTAATAATTTCCTCACATCATCTACTGTGCAATTGAGTAACTTGCCGCAGAGCACTACTTTAATACCATGTATTGCCTTAGACCTTTTCACTAGGACCTTTCCTCTTGGCTTTTTCAAATATATTCCTGCTGCTTCAAGCTCCCTAACCAAAACCCCAACTTGTTTTAACGGCTCATTAGTTAAATCAATAATTAACATCAGTACATCTGCATTTCTCGCTAAACCTAAGACTCTAGTACCCCACCATATAGCGCCGTTAGCTGATCCCTCAATTAGAGCTGGTGCTTCTACCACCTGGAAATAAATGTCTTCATAGCGCATCATTCCTGGCACAGGCTTTTTCGTAGTGTAGGGTACATCAGAAACCTCAGGTTTTGCGTTAGTCAGCACACGTAAAAGCGAGCTCTTACCTACTTGAGTCATCCCGAGCATGACAACTTGAGCTGCACCCTCTTTCTCAATGAAAAAACTTATACCACTACCTGACCTCCTCAGCTTTTTCTCTTCTATCTCCTCTTTTAATTCTGATATCTTCCTCCTTACCCATGCACGTAGATTCTCGGTTCCCTTGTGCTTAGGTATAGCTGAGAAAAATTCCTGAAGAGCAGTCAATTTTTCCTCAGGTGTTCTGGCTTCAAGATACTTTAACCACTTAGCCCTAGCTTCTGCCGGCAAATTCGTTGGCATGGATGCCGAACCCCCTAAATCAGCTGTAGTGCACTCTATAAAATTCTTAAGTAAGGGCACTAATATATTAAAGTCAATCACAACACTTAGTTATTTAACCACCCGTACATACTCACTAAAGGTAAGGTATGATTAAAGATAAGAGTCTAGTCATAGGCATTGATGAGGCAGGAAGAGGTCCTGTAATAGGTAACATGTTTATTGTATGCCTAGGTGTAAGTAGGAATTATTTAAGTAAATTAATTAAGATAGGTGTACGGGACAGTAAGAAGTTAACGCCTAAGAAAAGATCTGAACTTGCACCAAAGATTTCCCAATTAGCTAAGATAATGATTGTAGAATCTGTCGCCCCTAAATACATCGACACACACAACATCAACATAATATTTGCTCAATTCATTATTGAGTCATTAGAAATGATATTAAGTACTGGAATGAAGGTCAGACAAATATACATTGATGCAGTCAGCGGCAAAAAATTCCGCGATATGATACTGAAGTACATACGCTCGCAGGATAATAGTATATCAGTACATATCGAGCCAAGAGCGGATGAAAAGTATCCTGTGGTAGCTGCTGCCTCAATAATTGCTAAGTACTTGAGAGACGCACATGTAAGGAAGCTGCATATGGTGTATGGGAATTTTGGAAGCGGGTATCCGTCTGATCCAAGGACAGTTGAGTGGCTGAGCAAGTACTTAAATAAAAATGAGCTACCACCAGTAGTTAGGAGATCTTGGTCGACACTGAAGAGATTAGGGATATTAAGAAATGGTGAAGGTCTTGAGAAATGGTTTAAGCTTAAGTAGTTGCTCTATGAAATTAGCTTCGTAATTACCCTTAAAATAATTTCTACTGGGTCTTCAAAAGTGGATTTTAGTCTGCTAATGTATGCTGAGTAATCTTCCTTATAGGAAGTGCCCCTACTTATTACTAGTTTAATTATATCGCTATTACTCTTAGCTACATACAGCGGAAAGCCCTTGCTAGCTACGTAATCATTAACATACAGCATAAACGGAAAGTACGTTATTCCTAGAGTACCAAGTAGCGCTGCCTCACGAGCTAATGTAGCACCTCCGGTTATAACCGCTCTTGCAAAATATACTAGTGAAACACCATCATACATACCTTTAATTAACCTCACACTAACGCCTTGATTATTAAGTTCTTTAATTAAGAATTCATCAGTACTGTATCTGGGAAGTAAAACAATAGTGTATCCTAATTCTCCCAATTCCTTAATAACCTTAATTACGCTTATCGGCGGATTAATGCCGTAATAGGTAGCTAAGTACTCATGAGGTCTAAAGACAATGTAATTGAATGGCTTAAGATTAAGTACAGAGGTAATATACTGCCTATCCGGCTTGTAACGCAGTATCCATGCTAATTCATCAACACCTTCGTACTGGTGTACACTGGTCCCATTTCTGTAAATGTACTTCTCTATCTCTGACCTAGGGACTGCTATAGGCGTAATAATAGCGTCGGCTAAAGGCAGTGACATCCTACTAGGTATTACAGCATGTGGAGAATCTGTTAGAGCTATATACCTTATACCTAGCCCAAACGCTACCCGTGCTGCAGGAGGGTTTGGGTAGGCAACCAAGATCTCAGGCATTTTCTTTAATGATGTAAGCAAGTTAAGTAATCCCTCCATTCTCTTAATGTCTTGCATTACTTTTTCCCTGCTGTCGCCCTCGCTGTATGTTCCAATAACTATTGGATCGAAACCGAATCTCTTTATAGAACCGACTGTGTATTCGTAACTCCTACATGTTAGCAGTACATCATAACCTAGGGATTTAAGCTCCCTAGCAATGACTGATAGAAGCGTTCCCTGCTTCGAAGTCATGGCGTCAAGCCATACTAGTACCACTTTCATCACCTTCGGAGGATCGTCGTTAATTAACCTAAACTACACTACTATGCTATTAACTCTTCTCTACTTAAGATAAAGTATTGTGATGATTTAAGTTCACCTATACATACTATCCTATGGGTGTTAAGTTTGAGAATGCCCTCAAGGAAATTGTTTGGCACAGATGGTGTAAGGGGGGTAATTAATGAATGGCTTACTCCAGAGCAGGTCACGCGACTAGCGCTTGCCATAGGCTCATTTTTTAAGGAGGGAAGTAAGTTACTTGTCGGCAGGGACTCAAGAGCAGGTAATTCATTTATTATAAAATCAGTTATGTCTGCACTATTATCCACTGGCATAAAGGTGTATTATGCAGGTCTCGTTCCTACACCCGCCCTGCAGTATTATGTGAAACATCATGATTTTGATGGCGGCATAATGGTAACAGCCTCGCACAATCCGCCCGAGTATAGCGGCATAAAGGTAATAATGAGCGATGGAATAGAGCTTCCTCGAGAAGCAGAAAAAGAAATAGAAGAAATATACTGGGAACTTAGATTTCGCAGAGCTTCGTGGAGTACCTTAGTAGGGGGTGTGAAATCCGTTGACGATGTCAATGACTTCTATGTAAGAGGTGTGCTGAAACTATTGGATACTGAGAAAATTCGTAAACAAGGAATAAAAGTAGTTGCTGATCCTGCAAATAATGTCGGAGCCCTAACAACACCTAAATTATTGCGTGCGTTAGGTGTAAAAGTTACAGTCATAAATGGAGACCTCTCACACGTGCCTGATAGACTACCAGAACCAGTGCCTGAGAACCTCAATGAGACGGCAACAATTGTTAAGGCCTTGAGAGCAGACTTAGGTATAGCGCACGACGGCGATGCAGATAGAGCTATATTTATTGATGATAAAGGAAGGGTGATTCCAGGCGACCGAAGTGCTGTGCTATTATGCAGGCACATAATTGAGAATAGAGGGGAAAGAGAACCTAAAAAAGTAGTTACAGCTGTCTCATCAAGTACCTTAGTTGAAGATATACTATGTAAATATGGTATAGAAGTAATTTGGACTCGGGTTGGCAGTATAGACATATCTAGGACGATGACTTCCATGGGTGCTATTGCAGGCTTTGAGGAAAATGGTGGATTCATGTATCCTAGGCACCAGTACGTTAGGGATGGCGCGATGGCATCGGGATTGATGCTTGAATTATTAAGTACTGAAAGAAAGAGACTTTCTGAACTCTACGACGAAATACCTAAAAGATACATCATAAAAACAAAGGTATCTATAAAAAGTAGAAAGGAAGCATTTAAAATTATTGAAGAACTTAAGGCTCAGTACGGATCAAGAAGAATTATTGATGTTGATGGAATTAAGGTCATAGGTAAGGATTATTGGTTCCTTGTGAGACCTAGCGGTACTGAACCTGTTATAAGAGTGTTTGTCGAGTCTGATTCTGAGGAATTAGCTAAAAACATATATAATGAAATTGTCTCCACTATTAGGGATCTATTAAGGTGATAATATGAGGTATGCTTTACTAAATCTTCTGGCGTGTCCCATGTGTAAGGGCTTTCCTCTGAAGCTTTACGTTCTTGAAAAGAAAACCCTAGAAAAAGACTTTAAGGTGCAGAAGCCATTTTGCGATATATATTGCGGCTTTAATGAAAAACCCATCAAGGAGTTACATGAGAGCGACCTGCTCTGCGATACCTGCGTTAAGATAGATATAGTAGCTGCATTGCTCGTATGTCCAAAATGCAATAGATGGTATCCAGTAATTAATGGTATTCCATTAATGTATCCAGATGACAGAAGAACTCACCCTAGGGTAAAGGAAAGAGAAGAGCAATTTCTAAAGAAATATTATGAAATAATACCGGAGGAACTTAAGCACATTATTAATAAGAGAGAATAGTAATTACAAAATTTGAATTATGACTTGATGCTATCTTCTCCTGCGACCCCTCCTACGTGCTCTTATACCTCTAAGTAACATCTCTGCTGTTGTTTCCTCAGTAAGAACTCTAGGCTTTATTTCATTAATGTACTCCTCCAGCTTATTTACTTCATCTTCAGGCATCCTATTAGATTCCAAGAACTCTACTCCAGTACTTGTTAGCCTCAGCTTTCTTGTAACTGGGTTAGTCTCTAGAATACCCAAGTAAAGTAGTACCCTAACATCTTCAAGTAATTCCTTACTATTCGGTATTTCACCTATTAAAATAAACCTGTAACCTACATCAACGTCCTTCTCTTTTTTAAGGATATGAAGAAGCTTCGTTAACCCTCTCTCACTTATCTCACCTACTAATTTAATTATATGTAACAATATCAGCTTTCGTCTGTCTTTCTTAACATCCTCAAGCGTGACGACCGGTCTCGAGAAAATCTTTAACTCCTTAGCTGTTGGAGTCTTAGCCTGTGACATCTAGACACCTAGTTTTAAAACCATAGAGACCTCTTAAAGATTATGTGAAGATAATTAATGATTAGACGAATCATGCATTACTTCACATTTATATTAAATTCTCTTCTTTTTCCTCAGCTGCAGATACTTGTACTAAGGGTAATAACAGTGCCGGGTCATCTATTGATATTTTATCTCCGCTGCCCTGCTCACTCAGTACTAAAGTTATAATTAAGTAGTTGCCTACCTTAGAAGCTTTTACTTTCTTTATTTTTACCATGTTAGTTTGTGTACTTACCGACTCTACGTCAGCAACGTCGGCCTTAGTGCTAGTATACTTGCTACTTATCTTCATCTTAGTTCTTAATGCAAAATACTGATCATATCCGGTTATTATAAGGAATACTAGCACTAATGTAATAGCAAGTAGGACGACATCGAGCACCGCTATCACTTATATGTCACCGAGGTATGGTTCGAACAGCAAATTACTAATAAACCTTAACCTAAATTGCTTACATTACTAAAATCTTCGCATAGAGTTAATTACCTCCATAGCTGAATGCCTGGGGTTTTCTGACTTCGTTATTGCTGAGCCAATAATTATTATTGAGACACCTGCTCTTAAAAATGTAGGAATGTCTGCAGCTTTTATTCCACCACTCACTGCTATGTGAATGTCACTAAAAGAATCAGTTATTTCTTTTATTGCTGAGAGTCTGTCAGCCGCTGTCGTTAGTCTTCTCTTTTGTACATCTATACCTGTGTGAATATTGACTATACTTACATTCATTTTCCGCAGACTATGTAATCTCTTAACTACATTTGTGATCCCGATAGTATCAACAACTACATCAATACCTAACTCACTTGCTTCTTGGAGTGCTGCACTAATTACCTCATCGTCAGCTGATGCAAGAACTGTTATAGCATCCGCTCCAGCATTGAAGGCCAGGTTAACTTCAAGAGCACCCGTATCAGCAGTCTTCATGTCAGCTAGCACGACTTTTTCGTTTCCTACTAAGGCACGTATAATTTCAATGCTCCTAACCCCTTCGGATTTTATTAGTGGTGTCCCTACTTCGTATATGTCAATGGGTAGGTCCTTGAGGGCACTCAATACTCTTACAGCATCAGTAATTTTAGTGAAATCTAGGGCAACTTGTAACAGTGGTTTACCTTGAGTAAGCCTATTCAGCAACTTACCCAAATACACCGCACCCAAATCAAAACTTTCTTGGATATTAAAAACATCGTTCCTTAAATTTAAAGTTCAAATAATTTCAGTAACACGCAATTCACGATACCTTAGTAGTGAAGTAATTGGTAGGGTAAGTTAAGATGCTTGGTTTAGGCTAGTGCCTAGTATGGAGTCCAGATGTGCTATACAAAAAATTCTCTTATTTTCCGTAGTCTTGTAGGTTCTTTACTCTTCCTTCTTTGCTAGGACTATCTCGATTGTAGAGACCCTAGTCTGCCTGCCCTCAGCTGTTGTTACTACTTGACTGCCTATCTTAATGTCCTTGACATTGACCTTGTCCGGTAGGAACCTGCTTCTTACTATTTCAACTGTGTCGACAGCTTTGCTAATAGCTCTGCCTCTAGCCTTGATTACTATCTCCTTTACGCCCTGGTTTAGCAGAGTTAGAGTTGCTAGCACATAGTTCATTACAGGCTTCTTACCTACTAAGACTACATTACTTGATATTGGACTTGGAGCTTGGGATGCCATGTCTTTGCACCTCTCGCTTTCTCTGTTTTTCTCAGCACTCTACACGTAGGTTAGTCTTATAAATTTTTAGTTTCGACAGTAACGATTTTAGTCCCCTAACACTATTTGTAGGGGTAAGGAAATGGAAGAAGCATTTAGGAGGGAATTTAACGGTATAGCAAGAATTCAGGAAGCAATGGTGGATCTCGCAAAGAGCTTGGCTGAAGTCAAGCTAACACCGCAAGACCTAGCTAATCCTGTTTCATTCCAGCTAGCGTTTTCCAGACTTTATGAAACCATAATTAACGTTATAGAAAAAGGCGGCAAGAAATCATTCGTAGCTGAAGTACGCTTTAAGGATAGTTTAGGTAATATAATATCGTTTGCTGTTGACTTAGGTGAAAATCCTCCACCTTTCTCTACTGATAGAGTAAGAGCAAGAATAATTGTCGAATTATATGAAGAGTTATAAGTAGATTAAGTATTATAGCTTCATATATGTGGAAGGTGCGTCATTTGAGTCCGGAAAATGACATTCTTAAAGTTAAGGTGAAGTCCTGGCTTGATGAAGATGATTTTAGGAAAACTCTGAGATTTGCTGATTATTTAGGGCGTAAAGAGGGCTACTCGATTTTTAGAATAAGTAAGAGTAAAGCACTAGCGAATAACTTGGCCCCAGATGACATTCTCGATATTCTTGATCAGCTAGGGTTTGAGTATTCACCCGAACTTCCTACATACCTAGATAAGCTACTATCTAAATTAGGTAAGGCTGTAATAAGTTATGACGGAAGTAAGCTAGCAGTTAAATTTGATACCTTCTTAGGAAGCAAGCTCCATGACACACCATTAAGGAATATCTTAAAATATAGCAGAAAAGAGCGGATCTTTTTAACAGAACCATACAAGTATTACGAATTAAAGAAGATTCTAAGTAGTTTAGGATTCAATATAGAGGACTTAACAGGGTTCGCTACGGTACTGGAACTACCTAAAAGTATAGAATTTCGTGGCACATTAAGGGATTATCAGAAGGAAGCCTTAATCGCCTGGATCAAAAACGACTACAAAGGAGTCATAGCACTTCCCACAGGGTCAGGGAAGACAGTGGTAGCCATTGCTGCTTTAGCTAACGTTAATTTGAGAGCACTAATAGTTGCTTTTACTAAGGAGCAGCTATACCAATGGAAGAGAGCACTAATCGACTTTACTAACATAGATGAGGCATACATAGGCATGTACTTTAGTGAAGAAAAAAGAATAGCCCCTATTACATTAACCACATACCAGACAGCATTTAGGCATACTAATAAACTTGCACCTTATTTCGGCTTACTCGTAATAGATGAAGTACATCATCTTCCTGCAGACAAATTTAGGCATATAGCCGTCTCCCTGCCAGCACCTAGAAGACTTGGATTATCTGCAACACCATACAGAGAAGACGGCAAACACTTAGAATTATTCCCACTTATGGGTGGGATAGTTTACTCTAAAACACCTCAGGAATTAGCTGAACTTGGCTACTTAGCGTCCTATGAAGTAGTTACAATAAAGGTTTCACTAAAGCCCAATGAAAGGAAAAAATACCTTGAATTAAGGAGGAAATATAGAAGATTAATTAATGGTGCCGACTTTAATGAAGTTTTAGAGGCAGCTAGAAGAGGGGATAGGAGAGCGATTGAAGCGCTGAGAATACATAATGAGATTAAGCAATTAGTTCAGAAATCCGAAGCAAAATTCGATAAAACCATAAAGATGATTAAGGATGAGTTGAAAAGAGGTGCTAAAATAATAGTTTTTGCACATTACGTTGATCTAGCTAAGAAAATAGCCGAAGCAGTCAGGGGTTACTTACTAACTGGTGAGACTGACAATAGGCGTAGACGTCTAATTCTCGAAACTTTTAGGAGCATTCATTCGGGCGTGCTGGTAGTTACTACTGTAGGTGATGAGGGTTTAGATATACCAGATGCTAATGTCGGAATACTTGTTGCTGGTACTGGGTCAAGGAGACAATTTATACAGAGGCTAGGCAGGCTGCTACGTCCACAGCCAGGTAAGAAAGCTATCTTATACGAAATAATAGTTAAGGGCACCAGTGAGGAACTTCACTCGAGAAAAAGAAAAACAATGAACCTGGACTTTGACTCAGAGACTTGGACTGCTGAGTAATTTATGCTAAGCAGTTACAAAACATAGAGTATAGCACGTAGTACAAGTTCCATTAGGTAGTCATTAAAACCCAAAAATACGACGGAGTTATTATGCGTCAACTCTATAATTAAGGGTTCTTCCTCTATAAAGAGCAAGGGTCTACCAATTAAACTTACCTTCCTAAATTGACTTAATGTAACTAATTTAACTTTAATTTCTAAGTTATTAGGTAAACCATAGAGAAGTGGATGTGTGCTCCAGAAGTAGTTGAGCCTTCCGGTAATTTCACTAACTACGGTATCACTGAGACCCAGTGCATTTACTATGTGCTTTCTATTCAGTAGCTTCTCTTCATAATCATTAACAGTAGAGTACTCATCTACGATGACAACTGACGACCCATCGTTACAAGTAAGACCTAGTCTTCGAACTAACTCAGCTATAGGCCCGCCACCCAAGCATTCGACACTTCTCTCACCTGTAGTTAGTAGTTTTTTCCCTTCAATCCACACATCTTCAGCTACTTCAAAACACCGTAGTCGCTCTCCATAAGTGCCACTCAATATAATATCCTCTATATCATGGCGTTCATCAATACTCGTATTAGCTTCTATAATGAAACTGAAGGGAGAGAAAACAAGGAATTTCTTCTCAAGCCTCCCAGTATTTTTAGGTATAACTGGCACAATAGCTGGCTTCAAAATCAGTACAGTTTTATTTAGTGTATTAGTCAATATCAAGTTTCTTATTAAATCTAGGTAGTCACTCAGCCTGTTCTTTAATAACTCACATATTATTGAGTGTCCTCTTACTTTCATTCATTCTTCAACATAGACTAACACTATATTAGTATATAAATGCTAGCAAAGGTAAAAGGCAAAGTATATAGCATGATGTTGTAATGTACTTACGGAAATAGTGAAGAAGTGATGAACCTTGTAAGGTCTGAGTGCTGATGATGTCCAGGCTGCTGACTTTTAAAAACCTACGTTATTTTAAGCCGAGATTTAAACTAAACAAGTTTATTAGTTCTACCGCAACATGAATATATGAGATATCTATGCCCGCTGCTATTATATTAATAAACACGGAAATTGGAACAGAATCCGAGGTTGTTGAGGCCTTAGCAAAAATAGAGGGAGTTAAGGAAATATATGAAGTTTACGGCATGTACGATATCGTTGCTGTAGTCGAGGCCAAGACCCATGAATCATTGAGAGAGTTAGTGATTAACAAAATAAGAAGAATTCCTCAAGTAAGGGGAACTACAACAATGATTATAATTGAGAGTAGGAGACTGTAATAATCTCTTATAGCAATTAATTACTAAATAATCGTTTTTATTTCTCTTAATATAAAAATGCTAAATAAAAAGATAAGGTAATGCCATATAAAAACACCTGGGCTGAAATTAAGGTATTTCCTTCAGAAGCCAAGTCTTAACAGCATTTACTACTTCACTATCTATCTCCTCATCCGCCAAGCTGTAACCCCACTCATATAATCTCTTATTTACGATAGCTAAATCACTTCTACCTATTTTCTCAGCATATCTCCTCAGCAAGCCTTCTCGTAAGATACTTGCTCTCTCAAGTATGTTCCCTAGAAATCCAAGGACAACCATATTTGCACCAACAGGATTGCCTTCCTTTAGCGCCTTAGCAGTTGCATCAATAAAGTAAGCGTGCCTCACCCTACTCCTTATAGTGCTTACTATATTTTCTTCTCCTTCTACTTTTACTCCTGGTATGTTAGGTTTAATTAACTTCCTATTAATTATAGCTAGCGAGTCTTTGCGCATATATTTAATGTATCTGGCTGCCTCAAGAATTTCGAGAGCTAACATTATATTTGCTCTTCCTGTGGGTATGAGAGGCGATGTTACGTCGCCTAGTCTGACATGCACTATAACCGAGCCACCTCTCTGACTCAATCCGTGCGTCTCGGCAATAAGTACATTTAGCTCTGACTCCAGTGAAGCCCACCCAATTAATTGGGCTATAGATAGCAGTCCCTGCCCACCTACACCAACAATTACGATATTTAGCACTATCTAGCATCACCTCCATACATCCCTTAACTTACGTAGCTCCATACCCTTAGGAGGCTTTATTGCATTAACAGGACAAACGCTTATACATGCTCCACAGCCTACACAAAGGCTGGGATCTATTACAGCTTTGTTGTTCTTCCCCATCTTAGTTATGGCTGGACACGCAAACCAGTTATAGCAGGTTCCGCATCCTATGCATTCTTCTTGCTCAACATAGCAGGGCTTAAGTACCACACCCATTCTTCTCAACTCCCTAAGAGTTACAAGCGCGCACTTTCTGCGTGCAATAATTACAGCAGGCATTCTTTTTTCCTTAACATACTTAATCGCTTCATTAATACTCCTTCTAACCTCATCAATTTTGAATGGATCTATAACACGCACAAACTCAATACCTAAACCTTTTACAACATCCTCTATGATAATGGCTTTCTTATCCTTCATAGCTGTGGAAGGTGATGGTTGGTGGCCAGTCATTGCTGTTACTTGATTATCTAGAATCACTACTACTTGGGGCGACCTATTGTATACCGCGTTCGCTAGTGCTGGTAGTCCTGCATGGAAAAATGTGGAATCACCTATAAATGAGAAAACCACATCATTAGTTACTTTGCTCAGTCCATTCGCCATACCTATGCTACCGCCCATTTCTACAATAAGATCCTGCAATCTATAAGGCTCATTAATTGATAATGCATAGCATCCGATATCTCCTGATGCTATGTACGCTAGCCTCTCTTTGTTTATATATTTCCTAATTTCAAAGAATAAAGGCCTATACGGACATCCAGGACAGAATGTCGGTGGCCTTGTTGGTATCTTAATTCCACTGCCATCATCCGGCTCTATTTGCACTAGAGGATTTGGCAAATCATAGAATTTACTTAACGCGCTAACAACTCTCTCTATATTTAATTCAAATGGATACCCAACAAAGTCCTTACCACCGGTTCTAAGTGTTACGTTCATTCTATGTAAAATAGATCTTACCTGAAGCTCAACTACAGGATCCAATTCCTCAATAATTATTACGTCATCAACTCCATTAATAGCCTTAAGCAGTTTCCTTTCAGGTATAGGATAAACAGAACCCAGCTTCAGTATTCTTGCTTTAATATTAAGTACCTTAACCGCCTCCTTTACATGTGAATATGCTGCTCCTGGAGCTATAATCAAGTGCCTCCCATCACCCTCAAGAATATTAAAGGGACATCCCTCTACTTCTTCACGTATTTTCTCCCATCTCTTCAAAAGCGCTAACTTATTTTCCCTAGCAACGGCCGGAACTAGTGAGTATTTCAAGTCCCTTTCAAACTTGCCTTTGAGCTTTGGAGGCCTAGGTATTGGCCCTAGCTCTACTACACCTCTAGTGTGACTTATTCTTGTCGTAGTTCTCAAGATTACTGGATGCTTAATTTTCGAACTAAATTCTAATGTGTACTTCGTGAGCTCCTTAGCTTCGCCTGGGCCGTAAGGCTCAAAAACTGGTATGTGGGCATGCATACCATAGAATCTGTTGTCTTGCTCATTCTGACTGCTCCACATACTGGGGTCATCTGCAGATACTATGACGAATCCTTCATTCACACCTGTATATGCACTACTCATTAATGGATCGGCAGCAACATTAAGACCTACATGCTTCATAGCAACCAGCGATCTTACGCCAGCAATTGCAGCTGCATAAGCCACCTCAAATGCAACTTTTTCATTAATGCTCCACTCGACATATATTCCTAGTTCTTTACTTACTGCGATTAATGACCCAACTATCTCTGATGAGGGCGTTCCCGGGTATGCACTAGCTACTCCTATACCACCTTCTAAGGCGCCTCTGGCAATAGCTTCATTACCTAGAAGCAGTACCTTACCTTTTTCGACTCGAACTAAATCCTTAAACTTATACATAAATCTTTAACCATAGTATGTTGCAATTATAATTCTTATATAATTCATCTTTTTTTAAGTGCTTTAATAAAACCAACATATAAAGGCGATGGCTGCAGAGGCCTACTCTTAAATTCTGGATGTGCTTGAATCCCCAAGTAAAACTTTGAAGATCTTAGTTCCATTATTTCAGGAAATCCCTCCTCACTGTAACCACTAACAATAAATTCGTTCTCAGCAAACTCATCAATATATCTTGGATTTACTTGATACCTGTGCCTATGTCTTTCATACACAATACTCTTTTCACCATAAATTTCATATGCCTTAGTGCCTTTAACCAATGTTATCGGTAGTGAACCTAATCTCATAGTACCTCCCTTATATATAATGCCTTTTTGCATAGAAAGCAGATCAACAACTGGGTGAGGAGTATTTGGATCGACTTCAGTTGTGTTTGCTTTTTCTAATCCTAATACATTCCTAGCGAACTCAACAACCATTAATTGAAGACCGAAGCAAATACCCATCGTAGGTGTTCCTTTTTCCCTCAGCTCTTTAATTAACTTAATCTTACCTTCAGCTCCCCTAACACCAAATCCCGGTAATATAATGGCCCCATCCACACCTTCGAGAGCTTCTTTTACGCTCACTATTTCCTTCTCTACCTCTTCTGCCTCAATCCACTTTAGCTTAGGCTTAACCAAAACGTATGCTGAAGCATGCTTAATTGCCTCAATTATACTTAAATAACTATCCCTTAGTCTAGTGTACTTTCCCACCATAGCTATGGTGACATGCTCCCTTGCATGCTTAAGCTTATTAATGAACTCGATCCAGCTACTTAAGTCAGGCTCACAGTATTTCATCCTTAATCGTTTGCTTATAAGGGAATGAAGACCCTGATCTTTCAGTATTAATGGAACTTCATAAATTAAGTCAACGTCATAATTACTAAATATTGCCTCCTCAGGTACATTACTGTAAAGCGCTAACTTTCTCCTAGCCTCCCTAGTTAACGGCTCTATAGACCTAGCTACAAGTATATCTGGCTGAATACCTATTCTCCTTAATTCCTGAACACTATGCTGAGCTGGCTTAGTCTTTAATTCACCTGTAGTAGATAGCTTAGGTACTAATACTACATGAATGAACAATGTATTATCTACGCCCTCCTCAAGCCTCATTTGCCTTGCAGCTTCAAGAAAAGGAAGTCCTTCGATATCACCTACAGTACCGCCTATCTCAATAATAACAACTTCAGCACCCTGCTCAGTAGCTACTTCTCTAATTTCTCTTTTTATCTCATCCGTGACATGCGGTATTATTTGGACAGTTTGCCCTAAATAATCCCCTCTCCTCTCCTTCTCGATAACTGACTGGTAAACCTTACCTGTAGTTATATTGTTTTTCTTGCTTAAGTTGATATTAAGAAATCTCTCATAATGCCCTATGTCGAGATCTGTCTCACCACCATCTTCAGTTACGAATACCTCACCATGCATGTAGGGATTCATAGTTCCTGCGTCTACATTAACATAAGGATCTATCTTTATCGCTGTTACTTCGTACCCCATTGACTTTAATAGTAACCCAACAGAAGCTGATGTAACACCTTTTCCTAAGCCTGACAATACGCCACCAGTCACGAAAAGGTATTTCCTCGTCACTGCCCCACACAAGTATTCGGTTTTAGTACTTTAGAAAAGCTTTCGTCAAAATAATCCCGCTAATGTATTACTAAGAACTCATGTGGTCTAAGTACTTGGTAATACTGACACATCCCGTTAGGTGAGAAGTGTCTGCAATTAGTAGGTGATCTTTTAAATGATACATGCTATAGCAACATCAACAGGAAGATTATGATGCTATTGAGGCATCTATGCCCATTATGCGGAGGGTCAATAAGTGAGAATGAGTTGAGGAGAGGCTTACCGTGTAGTAAATGCGCCCAAGCTATAAAGATACCTTTGCATAAAGTTGTCGGCATTAAGAAAGGGACTTCACTAAACTTAACTACAGCTCTAAGCAGTACTTACGCCGCTCTTGAGCCCATTATTAAAGTCATTACTAGAGATGAGCTAGAAAATTTTGAGATGTTCTTTCACAAAATAACAGGAAAGTACTTTTGGTCAATCCAGAAGTCTTGGGCCAAAAGAATGCTTTCAGGCGAGTCATTTGCCCTAATAGCCCCTACTGGTGTAGGTAAGTCCACACTACTTCTTTCTTATGCTTTATATAGGGCTAGCAGAAATAGCAGAGTACTCTATATAGTCCCAACACGTGAGTTAATGAAGCAGGTAGCAGGTAACATGGTACACATAATTAATAACAACAAATCACTGCTCAAGAGAATTAAAGTGTATACTTCAGATACTATTAAGGAAAAAGCTGCAGATCATCTAAACCTCCTAAAACCTCCATTCATAGCTGTGCTAACTCATGCTTTCATATTTAGAAATAAGAAAATGTTTGATGGTATAAGATTCGACTTAATAGTTGTCGA
>CAYZJX010000012.1:5410-18978 GCA_964479035.1 uncultured Desulfurococcaceae archaeon | reverse complement strand
TCCAGAAAGTCCTTTTTAGTTACCTTTAACTTCATGAGCATATCTGGCGGTATTGGTTTGTTTAGATCCAACTTCTCGGTCCTTAAGAACCTCCTTAATGCAGCCATAGCTGCCTCCTTTACTAAGGCTGCTAAGTCAGCACCTGTATATCCGTGCGTTAACCCAGCTATCTCTTCTAAATTAACATCTTTCTCTAAAGGCACGTTCCTTGTATGAACCTCTAAGATCGCTTTTCTAGCCCTCTTATCAGGCGGCGGTATCTCTATTTCTCTGTCAAACCTCCCAGGCCTTCTGAGGGCTGGGTCAACAGCATCAATTCTGTTAGTTGCACCGATAACAATTATTCTACCTCTCTCCTTAAGCCCGTCCATCAGTGTTAATAACTGAGCAACAACACGTTTCTCTACTTCCCCTACAACCTCCTCCCTCTTAGGTGCTATCGCATCTATTTCATCAATAAATATAATTGCAGGAGCATTCTTCTCAGCCTCCTCAAATATCTCCCTTAATCTAGCTTCTGACTCCCCATAGAACTTACTCATAATTTCAGGCCCATTAATAGCTATAAAGTAGGCTCCAATTTCATTAGCTAATGCCTTAGCAAGCAGAGTCTTACCAACACCTGGAGGACCATGTAATAGAATGCCCTTAGGTGGCTCTATCCCTAAATGCTTAAATAACTCTGGGTGCCTCATGGGCAATTCCACTATCTCTCTTATCCTCTCCTTAACTTCCTCTAAATTACCTATGTCTTCCCATGTAACCCTAGGAACACCTCTAGCTATCGCCTCCTCCCTCACGGGCTCACTTCTGACTATTACTTCAGTATCTTCATCGATGTATACTGCCTGTGTCGGCTGTGTAGAAACTACAACAAATCTTAGTGGCTCACCAAAAAGCGGAAAGAAAACAAATACCACTTCACCTCTCTTAACAGGTTTGTAAAGCAGCTGTTCCTTAACATACTGTACAAAAGATTCATCAAATCTTAGCGGGACCGTCGGAGCTAAGACTACTTTATTTCCTCTCTCAACCTTAGCCTTCCTGACCCTAACGTACTCACCGACAGCCGCACCTATAGCTTCGCGTGCATAGCCATCAATACGTATAGTGTCCTTTATTTCATCTTCTTTATACGCAGGCCATACCTGAAGTATAACTGATCCCTTAGGACCTTCTACTTCTATAAAATCACCATAACTTATTCCTAATGTCTGCATGTGCCTCCTACTTATTCTCGCTATCTTCTTCCCTACATCACGCTGACGGGCTGTCTCAACCCTTAGCTCAACATACTCCTCACTCATGCTCAGCAACCCTAAAACTACTACTCACTAATGAGGATATAAAAGTATGGAGAGCCAGACACATATGCTTAAGCGATTTCCTTGCTTGTGCCATAGCGGCTATTGACCTATATTCTTTCTAGTACATCTAATCCCATAGCTGTTAAGCCGTTTCGCATCACGATTTTAACTCCATAAGTTATAGCTAATTTAAGATTCCTTAAGCTTTCATTACTACTGTCGAGTATTCTCTCCTTATCGTACCAGGAATTAAATACATCAGCAATTTTATTTAAGTATGTAGCTAAATCCTCAGGCCTCAAATACTTCAGCACATATTTCATCACATGAGGGAATTTACCTATTAACCAAATTAATTCTCTTCTTAGGCCCTCATCACAACCGTCGTAATTTATTTTGCTCCAGTCAATTACGTAATTGCACTTCGCTAAAACGCTATTTGCTCGTGCATACGTGTACATTAAGTACGGTGCTGAATTGGTCTTTATGTCCATTGCCTTAGATAGGTCGAATACTATAGGTTTTGAAGGTGATGCCGAAAGCATTATATACTTAAATGCAGATCTAGCTATCTTTAGTAATACATCATCCTTAGGCTTAACTCCTCTCTCAATCATTAATTTCCTAGCTATTGCCTTAAGTTCGTCTAAGATTTCGTCTATCGTTACATACCTACCTCTTCTCCCGCTCATCGACGCCCCAGGCAATGTAACCATTTCATACGCGTAGTGAACGAGACTTTTCGCTTCTTTCTTATATCCTAATATATATAGAGCTAATCTCAATTGGGCCTGAGGAAGAATCTGCTCAACGGCTATAACATTGATAACCTTATCAGCACTAAACTCCCTGAACTTCTTTACTGTATATGCTATGTCTCTTGTAGTGTAGAGCGTTGTGCCATCACTTCTTACTAGTACTAAGGGCGGTATATCAGTATACCTAGGTATCCTCAACTTAGTTTTTAATTCATTGTCCTTTAATAATTGACTAAAGTCGAGAGCTGGCACTCCTTTCTTCATTGTTAAGTACGGCGACTTAAATGCCTTCTTCAGTACTTCAGAAACGTAGTTCTCTCTTATTAGGTCACTTTCCCAGTCCCACTTATCGATAGCTACTCCTAGATTACCTAGTGTATCCTTTATACCTGCCATAACTTTCTCCACAGCCTCCCTAACCAATTCTATAGTTTCTGGATCACCACTCTCATACTTACGCATAATCTCGTAAACTTCGGTAATAGGATCCTGCTTTTCTTTAATTTTATCTATTAATTTATCAACATACCTAGGCAACCTGCTTCTAATTCTTTCTAAGTCAGCAAGTAGCTCACTTAGCCTATCATTTAGTTCTTTATATTTATTAGTGTCACCAGCACTCTTTGCATCTTCTATTTCTTTCTTTAGTAATATTATGTCAATTAATGTAGCTGCTGCTGCATAGATTAGTCCCATGAAGTGATCTACTTTTATATCGCTTGGGGAGTCCGGTTTATCAAGTAACTTATACCCGTATGCTAAGTAAGCAACCTGTAAGCCGAGATCATTTATGTAATATCTTCTTTCTACTTTATTGCCGTTTAACTCAAGTACCCTAGCTATGAACTCACCTAAGGCTGCATTTCTTCCTGAACCTATATGTAGGGGATGTACCGGATTAGCTGACACATATTCGACAACTATACGCTCACCAGCACCTTGATTAAAACCATAAGACTCACCTTCACTCCTCAAGACTTCTATGACATATCTACCATATACTTGCATGTCAATAAACATGTTAATGTATGGCCCAACTGTATTAATGTCCTTTACATAAGTGCTCTTCTTAACAAATTCTTTAACGTGGTTCATTAAGTCCTGAAATTCAACTTTGCATTTTCTAAGTAATCTAGGCACAGGAATAGCCAAGTCACCAAATTCTCTCCTAGGCGGCTCCTCAATTATGCCCAGCACATCATGTGTTTTCAGGCCGCATCCAAGCTCGCTTCTGATACCCTCTACTACATGTGATACTATACTTTCAATAAGCTTACTGTAAGGATCAGTCATTTAAACTACCCCTAATAGGAGGAATCCCATTACTAAAAAATTGAAATAGATTATCAATTATAAAACTTTACTGAACATCTCCAATCTAGTTTATATTCCATGACTTAAAATTTATAATTCTAATTAAAATACCATTGGAAGATCTCTAAAGTCCATAGGTAGAGGAGTCCCCTCACTTTTTAGTCTGTCGTACGTCCTTTCTAAAAATTCTACGAAGACTGGGCAGCCCTCAAATCTCCCATCTCTATCACACCTTGATCTCTTATACATATATAGCTGCTTTATAAAGCAATTAGTTGTTTTTTTGTCATAGTAAGGACATATCTTATGATATAGTTTAGCTGACTTAACCATTCGTTCTACCCATCTCTTCTTAGGATCTTTCTTTTCTTGCTTAGGTAGAGTAGCTGTCAAGACACTATTTAATTCATCTTCACTTATTTTTGCACCCATTCTCTCACCCCTAACTTATATATTGAATCCAATTACTACAATTCTCACTACACTATTTAGGTAATCACAATACTAAATATTAACATTTCCCTAGTTATTTTAGAAAAACACCGTCTGAATTCCTCAGAGGTATTCTAAGAAGAAATGTTCTTACTCAAGGCCTACTATTGAGAACCTGCCATCGTGAGATACTATGGCTCTACCGTCATTGACTAATCTTGTGAGAGCTCTTCTTATTTTGTCCTCACTAGCTAGACCTGATAGAATAGAGTGAAGTTCCTTAACAGTCATTGGCTTATCCCTTAATAGATCTGTTATGATTCTGATTAACTGATCCTCTGTTGGCGCTCTAACAACCACAACTTCAGAGTCTTCATAAACAACTTTTAATCCTAACTTCTTCATTGGGTCGTTCCTTTCGTTCCCTAATTCCTCCATTTAGGAACCCCGTTGGTTTTAGTATTTACGGCTTATAAGCTTATAAATACCCATTATTTTAATGGTGTACCGATAAAATGCCTTGTCCGTGGTATCGCGAAGGTGTATGCACTTCACCAATCCTTGAATCACCCTCCAACGAACCAGTAATACCTGCTAGATGTTTAAGTGATGAAGATATTTACCGAACATGCAGATATTACCGGGAACCAGGTGATACTATTAAGCCTTACCGCCCTGGGTTCTTTGGTAAACCCTTACTCCTTATACACTCACTTAGCAGCATACCTAGATCCAGCTGTAGCTTCTTTATTGTAGAAAAACACGAAAGTGGTTGCTACTTAGCTGCGTGTAAGGTACTTGGCAGGTACTTAACACGCTATGAAGTTTCCTTGTGCGAAACACAGTGGGAGGACTGTCCATTCCGTAAAGTAGGCCAACGCACTGAGCCAATTAAGTGATGTCAATCATGATTAGCACTTAAAGAAGTACTAACTAAGCTGTCACTTCCTCAACCACAACTGTTGGAACTGATAAATCCTCTAAAACTTTATCATCAAAATCTGGAACGTAAATTATTCTTATGTCATCGAAGAGTTCCTTGAAGTTCTTGACCCTTCTAATTAGTGATGCACTTTTATGATCATATCCTACATATACTACGAGCCTCTTCAAGTATAACCCCTTAAACAAACTTTCACTAGTAATATGTTTTAAAGTCCGTGACTCAATCCCTATAATGTGACAGACACTACTTAATGACTTAATAACCCTTAAGACTTACTACACATTTTGGTGATCGATATTTAGCGAGTATAGAGTGACAAGGGAAGAGTTAAGGAGAATAGTTAAGGAGCTAAAAAAGTGGAAGGCAAGAGCCACAACTCTCTTAAGTTTATACATACCACCTGGAAGACCAGTGAGTGATGTAGTTAATATGCTTAGACAAGAGTACTCAATAACTGAAAACATTAAGCTAAAACGCACAAGGGATAGGGTTCAAGCTGCACTGTCTGCTGCTATTGACAGGCTGCTGAGAATTAGTAAAATTCCTCCCAATGGCCTGGTAGTGTTTGCGGGTGAGAATGAAGAAACAGGTGACTTTATTACATTAATTTTTGAGCCACCTGAGCCTATTAATATCTATTTCTATAGGACAGATAAGTGGTTTCACACTGAATTTCTCGAAGATTTAATTGAAGAAAAAGATGTGTATGGACTAATCGTTATAGAAAGAGATGAAGCTACGATAGGGCTACTAAAGGGTAATGTCGTAATGGTATTAGAAGAAATAGAGGGCTACGTACCCAGTAAGCATAGCAGAGGAGGCTGGTCTCAGAGAAGGTTTGATAGAATCATTGAGGAAATGACAAAAGAATTCTTTAAGCGTGTTGCTGAAAAAGCTAATGCTCATTTCGTGCCACTTCTAGAACAAGGTAAGTTAAGAGGAATCCTGATTGGAGGGCCTGGATATACAAAACTTAGCTTCGTAAGAGAAAATTATCTTGATTACAGACTGCAAAAGTTAATGATAAGTAAGCTTATTGATGTAAGCAGTCAAGGAGAACCGGGCTTACGTGAACTTGTGCTTAGGGCTGAGGACATAATTAAGGATCACGCATATATTAGGACCTATAAAGCAATCGAGGAGTTTAATTATCACTTAGCTAAGGATGACGGGCTGGCTGCTTACGGTGAGAAGGATATTTTTGATGCACTAGAAATGGGTGCTGTTAAGTACGTCATAATCACAGCTGATCACCCTAGGTTGGAGGAACTAGTTGGGAAAGCAAAAAAGAAAGGTGCTGAAACTTACATAATTGATGAAAATCTTCCCGATTATATGTGGATAAAGAAAACCTTTGGTGGAGTAGTAGCTGTCTTAAGATATCAAATAAATTAATGGATTAAAGTAACATAATGGATGCTATTTTAATAATCTTGCCTAAGAGAATGCCACCGCTCTAGACTAAGTATTCTCAGTTTAAACTAAACCGTTAATTAACTTAAAATCACATTAATACGCTTAGGTGAAGCAGGTGAGCAATAGAACATCAACAAGACTTAGATCGCCAATAGTAGCTGTTCTGGGTCACGTAGACCATGGGAAAACAACACTACTTGATAAAATACGTGGAACAGCTGTCGTGAGAAAAGAACCTGGTGAAATGACGCAGCATGTAGGTGCTTCAATGGTTCCGCTCTCTGTTATTGAAAAAATAACCGAACCGCTTAAGTCACTATTTCCTATAAAGTTAAAACTACCTGGACTTCTCTTCATAGATACACCAGGACATGAAATGTTCAGTAATTTAAGGAAAAGAGGCGGCAGCATAGCAGACTTCGCTATATTAGTCATAGATGTTATGGAAGGCGTAAAGAAGCAAACCGTAGAAAGTATTGAGATCCTAAAAAGTAGGAAGGTGCCATTTGTTGTAGCAGCTAATAAAATAGACAGAATTTACGGGTGGAAACCGAATCCGAATGATCCATTCTTATTTACAATTAGAAAACAGAATCCGAGGGTTATTGAGGAACTCGAAAGACGTATCTATGTAATAATAGGGCAGTTGTCAAATTTGGGATTTCCTGCTGAAAGATTTGATAGAATTCGTGACTTCACGAAAGCTATTGCTATAGTTCCTGTTTCTGCAAAAACAGGTGAGGGGATTCCAGAGCTTCTAGCCGTACTAGCTGGTATAACACAGAAATATTTGACCAAGAGAATAATGTTTACTGAAGGGCCAGCTAAGGGTGTTGTTCTGGAGGTTAAAGAAATTCATGGTCTCGGAACATGCATTGACGCAATAATATATGATGGCATAATTAGAAAAGGTGACATAATAGTAGTTGGGGGTATTGAAAAGCCTATTGTCACTAAGGTTAGGGCGTTACTTATGCCTAAACCTTTAGAGGAGATGAGAGTTACTGAATCAGCCTTCATGGGTGTTGATGAGGTTGTTGCCGCGGCAGGCGTGCGCATTACAGCACCCGAATTAGAAGGAGCTATAGCAGGCGCTCCACTTTATGTAGTACCAGAAAAAGCAGCTGTGGATTACTATGTCGAGAAAGTTATGGAAGAGGTAACGCAAGTTAGGTTTAAGAAAGATATAAGAGGAGTCATAGTGAAAGCTGATACTCTAGGTACTCTTGAGGCACTAATTACTACACTAGAGTCACGGGGAATACCAGTTAGATTAGCTGATGTCGGTCCATTAACTAAGAGAGAGGTTATCGAGGCCTCCATTGTTGCACGTGAAGACAGATACCTAGGTGTCATTCTACTCTTTAATGTTAAACCACTACCAGATGCTGAGGAACTCGCAATTAAGGAGAATGTTAAGATCTTTAGCGACTCAATAATCTATAGGCTTATTGAGGCGTACGAAGAATGGGTTAATAGAGAGAAAGAGAAGGAGCTACTATATGAAATGCAGAGAACAGTATTTCCTGGTAAAATTAAGGTACTACCAGGTTGTGTGTTCCGGAGAAGCGACCCAGCTATAGTAGGCATAGAGATCTTGGCAGGCATTATTAGACCTGGGTACCCACTAATGCGGGGTGATGGACGTAGACTCGGTGAAATAATGCAGATTCAGAGTAAAGGTAAGCCATTGAGTGAGGCTTGTAAAGGTGAAGAAGTAGCTATATCAATAAAAGGTAATGTGATGGTTGGAAGACACTTCAACGAAGGCGATGTTTTATATACAGACCCTAGTGAGAAAGATCTTGATAAAGTATTAACTAAGTTTAGGAAATACATCACACCTGACATGATACCACTAATTAAGGAGGTAATTAAGATCAAGCAGCGTAGGGAGAGAGGATTCGGCTTACCTTTACTATTAAAGCTTAGGAACTTAGAGAATAAACCCAGCAGATCATGAATTCGATTATTTTGAGGTTATTTACGTCCTAGTCTTCAATGCTACACTCCATGTTAAATACTACTGAGATCTCATATTCCGCTCTTTCAGGACTGTCAGCAGCATGTACTATGTTCTCACGGATAGAAAGAGCATAGTCTCCTCGTATTGTGCCCGGTGGCGCCTTTCTACCATCTGTCGGACCTATCAAAGTTCTCACTACATTAACTGCATCATCACCTTCAATAATAGCTGCGACTACGGGACCTGACGTCATAAAACTTACTAGGTCCTCAAAAAAGTGCTTCCCCCTATGTATGTCGTATAGTTGCTCAGCGCATTTTCGACTCAGTCTCAGCATTTTTAATTTGGTTATACGAAGTCCCTTAGCCTCAATACGCTTTAATACTTCGCCAATTAATCCTCTCTTAACTCCATCTGGTTTTATAATGAGTAAAGTTCTCTCCAACACTGCTAAGCCCTCTTACCTAGGTACATTTTAGTCCATGGCAGCCTCTTTGGGTCTCTACCCATTTTAAAGTACTTAAAGCATTTACTTGAACAAAACCAAAACACAGTCCCATCATTCTTAATATACATCATTCCTGTTCCCGGCGGTATTTCACTGCCGCAAAACGAGCACTTATGCACCTTAGGCATACCTACGTCGCCCCTCTTCTAGAGTAAATTAACTCTTTAAAGCTTTACCTCAGCTAGCTATGTTTTGAACAGAAAATACTTATAAGGAACTTAAGTATTGTTGCCTGGGTCAGGACATGGGCGAGGAGAGTAAAAAACGAATTGATGTAAGTCAGCCTCAAGTAAATGTTATTGAGGAATTCGGCTTTCCAGCTGAAGTTATTCAGATCGTGGGCCGTACGGGCGTCACTGGCGAAATCACTCAAGTCAGAGTCAGAGTTTTAGAGGGTAGAGACAAAGGCAGAATAATAACCAGGAATATTAAAGGGCCCGTTAGAGTCGGTGACATAGTAATACTTAGGGAAACTGAGAGAGAGGCAAGAAAGATATCGGTGCGAAGGTAATAATTTGTTTACAAATCTCCTAGGACATGCAATTTTCTTTTATAGCAATATATTATTAAAAAGAACCAGTTTTAGTATTCTTTATGTGTTCAACTAGAAACTCGGACGTCACCCACCAGCTTTAGCCTTTAATTCTTGATACGCTCTTGATAGCTCCTCAACTAATTCCTTAGCGCCACCAGGCTCTACTATAGCTGCACTTGCTGCAGCAACTTCTATGCCAGCCGCCTCACCTAATCTCTTCTTACTTGGCACATAGATGTACGGCACCTTCTTCTCCTCACATAGAAGTGGGAGGTGCATGACTACCTCAGGCGGATCGACATCCTCAGCTATTAATACTAATTTAGCCAAACCTCTCTCAACAGCCTTGGTAGTTTCATTAGTTCCTTTCTTTATCTTACCACCAGTCTCTCTAGCCTTCTTTAGTGCTTCATACCCTTTTTCAGCTATTTCAGGAGGTACTTCAAATTTTACATATGGAGGCTTACTCATTCTCATCCACCTCGTCGTCGTCAAAATAATATCGTTAGGGGTTTAAAAGGAGTTATGATTCCTGCGTACTGAAGTGCCCGGTAATTTAACGGTCTACTGGTGCATGTAAATAGCCCTAACTTTAGTCTTACCATTTCCCACTCTCCTTACCTTCTCTACCTTCACAAAACCGAATCTAATGAATTGCAAGCGCTCACCACTCGAGACCTCAGCTATTGCTGGTTCAGACAATCCTGATATCAATTGCAGCTTTAGGCCCTCAGGCCTTAGAACCTCCACCACAGCATAATCCCATGTGGGAACCCACTGAATAATAGGTAGGTTAAGTTTTCGTGCTTCCTCTAATCCACTACCTAAATACTCACTAATTATAGTATCATCTTCATGAGATACGTAGCGAACATTGCATAAGCCCATTAGCCTAGTCATTCCTTTCTTATATAGCGTATGTCCGTCCAACTTACTAATAAACACGCCTAACTGATTATCTTTTACATCTAACTTAATACTTCGTGATCCGAGACTGGCATTTTCAGGGTGGAAGGGTAAGGTAATACCTGATTCACTTACATAATTCTTGATGACTAACTTAATTGGGTCTGTAACAAACATTATACGCTTAGTTACCTTGTCAATTATTTTCCTATTAGTTGCTGCTATATTATCCCAACTAATTGTAGCATCTGTAGACTTTACACCAACCTCCATAATTACTTCTCTAATAGCTTCAGCAGTAATACCTCTGTTCCTTAGTGATGCTATAGTACCAAATCTAATATCATCAGGACCCGAAAACTTGCCTGGATTTTTTCGTATTAATTCTTTAATTTTTGACTTACTAAGAATTAATCCTTCTAATTTTAATCTCCCAAGGTTAATAACCTCAGGATACTTCCAGCCCATATGCGCATAAAGATACTTCTGCTTTACTGTATTTACAGCATGCTCCTTACCCCTCAAGATATGTGTTATACCCAATAAATGATCATCTACCGCAGCAGCGAAATTATATGTAGGCCAAACAGTATATTTAGCACCCACCACGGGATGCGGGTATTTATCCGTATCAATTATTCTAAAAGCAACCCAGTCCCTTATGGAAGGGTCAGGGTGATTTAAGTCTGTCTTTATTCTAAGAACTGCTTCACCCTCGTGAAATACGCCTTCAAGCATTTTATCAAGTAACTCGAGATTATCCTCTATAGCTTGATCCCTATGTGGACATGGAATTCCTTTTAATTTATACAATTGAAAATTCTCTCTCGCACATAAATCTACATAAGCTCCTCCACGCTTAATCAACTCCCGAGCTATCTCATAATATATTTCTAGCCTCATTGACTGAACGTATTCATAGTCCCATTGTACACCCAACCACCTAAGGTCTTCCCTAATCAGCCTGTATGCTTCAGGCATAGGCGGCTTAGTCTTAGGGTCGGTGTCTTCGAATCTTAATATCATTTTACCCTTATACATTCTAGCATACATGTAACTCAATATAGCAGGACGAGCGTTACCTAAATGAATAAGAAAATCGGGATTGGGAGCAAACCTGGTTCTTACTTCAGTATATTTATCTACATTCGGCAGTGGTGGTAGCTCTTTTCTTTCTTTTTCACTTACCTTTCTGCCTACTAGGATGCTAGGAAATCTCTCCTTAATTAGCTTCACTTGCTCTTCTTTTCCAAGTTTATTAACCTCCTCAATAATCTCCTTAACTATTTTAATTAGCTCCTTAGCTTTAGGCTTAAGTTCTGGGTGTTTACCTAGGAGCATGCTCATTACTGGCCCTAGCATTGCCTTACCATCATGTTCCACAGCATTCTTTAATGCACAAGCTAGAATTTCATCTTTAATTTCATCACCAAATTCGCTATCGGATGCATTACCTCCCAAGCTCATTCTTTCACCACTATAAATACCTCATACTTTTCTGCTTTTTCGCCTAAGATTTCATTATAAAGTAATATATATCCATTAACAGGTGATTTTATAGTCCTCAGCTCGCCCTTGCCTGTTAAAGTATATGCTATTTTCTGATTTCGTTTAACACTCATGCACTCATCCGAGATTATGAAAATTTTTCTCCCAACAATCTCGAGAACCACTATTTTCTCGTTCTCATCAACGTCAATGCATGAACCTAATCTCTCATTACATACTCTTAGGTTTTTAGCTGCTTTACCATTAATGATGTATTTAGGTAGCTCTCTACACTCAACCTGACTATACTTACCCTCATCCCAAACGTAACACTTCACTAAGCCATAATACTTACTCAATTCCTTCAGATTCTCCCGCAGAACATCACTTACTGGCCGCCGTCTATTTTCATGACTATTTTCCTGCATTTAGTACTGCCTCTTTGTCACAAATAATGCTAATTTCCTAAGAAGGACTTTAGCTTCTGAATCAACTTCATTTATTGAGTCAAGAGCTTCTAGACCTTTTTTCAAATATTCGCTTGCTAACTTATTGCTATAGTCTAGAGCTCCTAAGGACAATATTATATCAGCTGCTTGCTTTAACTCATCTTTAGTTGCCTTCTCGTTTCCTAGAACTGAAAGTAGAAAGTCCCTTTCATCCTTAGATGCTCTAGATAATGCATAAATTACTAAAACTGTTTTCTTGCCTTCTCTTAAGTCGCTATAGACAGGCTTACCAAGTTTTCTCTCGTCAGCAACTAAGCCTAGTTCGTCATCTCTTATTTGAAATGCTATGCCCACATTTACCGCATAATTAGCTAATTTACTTAATTCCTCATCAGGAGCTCCTGCAAGTATAGCACCTATACATAAACTAGCCTTAAATAGTGCCGCTGTCTTCTTATAAACCATTTCTACGTAATTATTTAATGTAACGGACTCAAGCCTTGAAAGACTTAAATCAAGCGCTTGCCCCTCTGCTACCGTAACAGATGCCCAGCAAAGCTCCTTAATCGCTTTTACAATGGCTTTGTGACCTACATTATAGTCGGAAAGCTTAAGGAGCGCTTCAAAGGCCTTAGCAAAAAGTAAGTCACCAGCTAATATAGCTATGTTTTCACCCCATAATTTATGAACTGTAGGAACTCCTCGCCTGAAGTCATCTTTATCCATAATGTCGTCGTGTACTAAGGTGAAGTTATGTAGAATTTCTACTGCTGCTCCAGCCCTTACTCCAATCTCCTCTTTCAGTCCAAATAACCTACCGCCTAGTACCGTTGCTAAAGGCCTGAGCCTCTTACCACCAGCCTTAACTAAGTGTAATGATGCATCATATAGAAATCTAGGCTCACCTGAAACTACCTCAAAGATTACTTTATCTGTTTCAGCCGCTATCTTCTTAGCGTAATTAATTAAGTCTGTAAAGTCCTCCAATTGCCTACCCCAACTTACTAAGGAAAAAGCTACCTTAATTAAGGTATCAGAATATTATAACTCAGGGCACTCTTAATTTCCTAGAACGTATCCATTCATTAAGAGTACCTACTATTATAACTGGTTTACTGCGAAGCTCGTCAATGCTTTTAGCTCCTGACAACATGAAGGCTATACTTAGTGCTTTAATAAATGATGAAACATACTCTCTTAATATTCCTGATCTATACGCTAGGAGCATAGGTCTGGCCATACCAACGAGATCAGCTCCTAATCTTAAAGCCTTCAGAGCATCTAAGGCCGTTCTTATACCACCACTACCTATAATTACCAGTTCATCTGACACATTTCTTGCCTCAACAATGGAGGCTGCTGTTGGTATGCCCCACTCAGTGAGATGCTCAGCTATTAATTTCTTGATACTGTCACCTTGCTGTAGAGCTCGGTATTTTTCAACTATAACCCAGTTTGTCCCGCCTGCACCACCAACATCAAAGTACTTAATACCCAGCTCGTAAAATTTCTTAACTACTTCATAAGATAAACCATTACCTAC
>CAYZJX010000012.1:0-5310 GCA_964479035.1 uncultured Desulfurococcaceae archaeon | reverse complement strand
AATGTATGGCTTACAGATGTATTCTCAATAGCCGCTCTCTGACTCCCAACACCCATTGCTATTCTAAACTCCTGCGCGACTCGCGCTAATGCTTCATTAATTTTCTCTGTTCCTGGAGCCCCGCCAGTCATACCCAAGATCACTAATGGTGCATCTAGAACTTTGCCTAAAAAGCGAGTTTTGAGCGATACATCTTCAAGATTTACTTCAGGCGCCGCTTGATGAGGTATAAATACACAATTAAAGAGTGTTGATATAGGACCCTCAATGTCGTTTTTCTCCGCAACAATACTTAAGTGCTCGAGTTTCCTGCACTCATTACATGAGTCTTTTAGCACCATATAGTAGTACCTATGAAATCCTTCATCGACAAAGCATTATATAAATTGTCCTTTATGAAACCCCCTATAACTAATATTCTAGTTCCCTCAACACAATACTTAAGTAGCTCAATTACTTTAGGTCCCATCCCTCCAGTTACGTCACCAACTTCCTTAAACTTAACTTTGCTGAGTACTTCATTTGCCTTTAACTCTCTAATAAGCTTAGCAGACTTATCTCTTTTAGGATCTGAGGTAAATATTCCGTCAACATCAGTAACAAATATTATTTCTTTGGCACTGAGATCGTGTGCAATTATTTGCGCAAGTTTATCACCTGACACAACAATATATTCCTTACGTCCCACATCAATAATTACATCACCAAATATTACAGGGAGTATGCCGCCACTCAGGTATCTCCTCATTTGTTCCATATCACAGATAATAGTTGAACCATCAGCATAGCATATAGATCTAGTAGGAATTGAGATTGCCTTAATGTTGTTTGCTAGCAACACTTCCAGTACTATATTATTCAGTACCATCATATAATGCGCGGTTCTCACGAAACATTCATGAGTTATTCTCCCATACACATTGAGGCATTCACGCACTAATATATGACCGTAACTTCCTCCGCCATGTATTAAAATTAAGGCAATATTAGGATTATCTCTTAAGTACCTACTAATTTGCTGAGCTAATTCACATAAGATCGGTACATTAATAGTAAATGGCTTATCTTTGCGCGTTATTACAGACCCACCTAATTTCACTACCTTGATTATCTGCATTACCTAGGCACCCAATCACTCAGACCTTAACCCAAGTATTTTATATAGAGAACAACCATCTATCTCCTTTACGTATATATACCCACTATTAGTTATTTCTTGAGGTAGTGGTACGCCGTAGAGTATGTGCCACACAGCATTGAGAGTTCTCAATTCACTAGTTATAGATTTGTTATTAAACAGTTTTTCAAATACCCTAATAGTTGCTACTCCTGCTATATGAGTTATTAAATCAGTAAACTCATGTTCCACATAATTCATTAAGTACCTATTAACTTTCTGTAATTTAAGAAGAACCTGCTTATCAGACATTACATATCCTTCATTAAGTCTCCAAATGTATGCATGTCCGTCCTTCACACTAGTGAATTCCCTTAAGGCTAATACTGAGTCATCTACACCTATGGTCCTGTCAAATACTTTGGCTGATTCAGTAATTTCACTACTAACCTCTCCACTTAGAAAGTACATAATCGCATTAGTTACTGCTACGTATAGATATGTACTATTTATTCCAATTTTCCCACTATTTTCCACTGCAACCTTAATCACTAGCCCAGGTAATTCTCCTATTTCAGACTGAAGCAGTGATAAAAATATTTTGATTAAGTTAGTTACTTCTGTGCTCAACTCATCACTTATTATAATTGAGTCCGAGCTGGAGGTACTTACCTTAATAGCTACCTTATTGTAGGTTGGTACGATAACAATAGGATTATGCCTTTTGGGAATAGGTACGTAGAATAATGGTACGTATTCTCTCCAGGTAAAAGCTACTTCCACAATTAACTAGCCCCGTAGATTCGTACAGCAGCGTAACCGACAACCCACGACTTCTCCCCTGAAACATCACCTGATGTAGCATACTTAAGTAACTCAGCTTTCTTAGCTCCGACCTGTTTGGCATAGTTTATCAATGTCATTACTGGGCCGTAACCGCACATGCTTATATTATTGTCTACGATGACTTTATATAATCTCTCTGCATTGAGCTCTAGTATTGCTTCCAGTGCCATACGATCCTTTTTAACAGCTAATTCGTGAGGCTCATAATGCGTCATATCAGTTGATGCTATTACCACGACATCTCTTCTGACAGCCTCGAGCGCCATTAACAGCGCTCTAGCCAGGTCTTTCGCAACCTCTGGTGTTTGATACATCATGCTTATAGGAACTATTCTTATATTGCTGCTAAATAGATATTGGAGAAATGGCAGTTGTACCTCTATTGAATGCTCATATTCGTGAGCACCAACATCTAGTTTTGTAAAGACGCTATTATTAACTATTTCCTCAGCTAACTCCTTATCTACTTCAACCTCACCTAACGGAGTAATCCAGATCCCTTCCGGATATACTGAAACTGCTGAGCCGTAGCCAGTATGATTAGGTCCTAAAATAATGAACGTCTCAGGCCTACCCTCATATGCTATCTTAAGATATGCATGAGCTGCTACCGGACCACTATATATGTACCCCGCGTGAGGAACTATGTAACCTACGCTTTCCTTAATACGTGTGGCAGTTACCCTAGGCACCTTACCTGGGCCTATTTTATGTAGAAAAGTCCACTCTATTCTCTTACGTAACGACTCTGGATCGGCTTCGTAAAACTGCCCCGCTACCGCAGGCTCTCTTCTTCTCACCTACTCACCACCTTGGTTTCAAAAGCATCTGGGCCAACTGTTAGTTCACCGTCAGGAGCCAATACACCTCTCTCTCTGAGTACTTGACGTGTCAGAAGCCAATAAATTACTGCTAGTGATTTTCTACCCTTATTATTACCGGGTATCACTAAATCAACATTACCCAATTTGGCATCAGTACTGGCTATTGCTACTACAGGAATACCTATCTTTGAAGCCTCAGTAATGGCTTGCTGGTCAACTCTGGGATCAGTAACTATTAAAATATCGGCTTCAATGTAAATATCCAAATACGGATTAGTTAGGGTCCCCGGTATAAAGCGGCCTACAACAGCCTTAGCATTAGTAAATTCAGCAAATTTTTGAACTGGAGTAAAGCCATACTGCCTTGCAGAAACTGCTAGTACATTTTCGGGCTTATATCTCGCAATAAATTTAGCAGCTATTCTTATTCTTTCATCTATTTTTCTCACATCCAAAATGTAAGGCCCGTCCGGTTTTAACTTATAAACAAATTTCTTCATATGCTTGGTACACATATGAGTTCCTATGTGTACTCCTGATTCAAGATAAACATTAATTGGAACAAGTAGTTCAATTGATTGTTTTCCTTGACTCATGCCATTCTCCCCTTAGACCTTTCTACCATAGAGTACCATTTCATCTATCAAGTTAACGTGTGAAATAAACATCCTCCTACAACAATACCTCTTTATTCCTAGTTCATCAAGAACCCTACCAGGATCCTCACCATTACTTACCCTTTTAACGAATTCCTCCCACTTGTCACCAATTACTGCACCACACGTAAAGCACCTAACAGGAAACAACACCATCTTACTCACCTATATGACTTCTGCCTCCACCTCCTGGCGCTGTACCTCATCCACTTCTCAGGCTCGGTCTGCCTTGGATCACCAGCAAGCACGGGCCTGCTATACTCTTTATATATTTTTTTCAGCTTCTCGCTACCCGTATAAGCTATTAGACCTCTCGCTATAGCTGTTCTAACCGCATCAGCCTGTGCCATAACACCACCACCCTTAACACTTATCTTAATGTCAATTGACTCCCAAATTTCTCTTCCAGCTAAGAGAAGAGGCTCCATCATCTTAAGGCGTACCATTTCTATAGGGTATATCTCTATTGGCGTGCCATTTACCCAAACCCTTCCATTACCTGACTTTACTATTGCTCTAGCTATTGCTGTTTTTCTCTTACCCGTTGCTATAACTACCTTGTTAGTTACTTGCGTACCCATCCTTTCCACCCCATAGCTTTAGCTATTTCTCCAACAGTTATGTACTTTCCGGTAAGTTTTCTCGAATCTGTATCGCGTAATTTAACAAATTCCTTATTAGCCAGTTCTGGTGGCACACCAATAAAAACTCTGAGGTTCTTATAAGCTGTGAAGCCTTTCCAATTATCCTTTGGAAGCATACCCTTAACAGCTCTCTTAATAATCGATATGGGTGATCTAGGCCTCTTTGGTGAACTTTTCGCAGGATTTCTGAGAGTCTTAAGCTGGAACCATATTTTATAAGATTCTATTACCATTCTAGGGTCACCACTCACTATCGCCTTCTCAGCATTAATTACGTACACCTTAAAGCCCTCTTGAAGAGCTTTAGCTATATAACTAGCTAGTCTACCTAAAATAGCGCCTTCTGCATCCACTATCAGTGTCCTTCCCAGTCTGCTTACTTTACTCATACTATCACCCTTAGTCCACTGCCTTTTGGGTTTTCTTTAATTAAATCACCTATAAACATCACCTTTCCTCCTGCTGCTACTATTTTTTCAATTGCTTTCTCTGAAAATCCTATGGCCGCCACAGTTACTGACTTACTTATGAAACCAGCACCAAGAACTTTACCAGGTACTACCACCGTTTCCCCCTCCCTAGCATATCTATTTATCTTGCTAATATTGACAGTAAATCTTGTTCGTGCTGGCTTCTCAAGCAACTCTGCTATGTAATCCCACACTGGCGCTTTGTACTTGTTAGCGCATTTTTTTAGTTCTCTGATTAGTTTTCTCAAAATTATATTTGTAGGTCCTGTTTTCTTCATACTTACTCACCTACTGCTGCACTAAGTTCTTCAACCTGACCTAAACCCCGTAAAAAATCATTGAGCTTTCTCATTAATTCTTTAACGGCCAGTTCAATAATTTTCTCTACAGATAATGCTCCTGTCGATTCGATCCTTAAGTCATACGTGTCTTGATACCAGCTAAGATCTATTGCATCATAATCACATATCCTAACGCATTGCCTACATAAATTACACTTATTTTCGTCAACTATTAATTCACCATTCTTAACTGATAAAGCGCCAGTAGGACAGTAATTAGCACACATGTAGCATTTAGTACATCTCTTCCTATCAACTGCTATTTTAGCGGCATATGTTGAAACTGCTACAGTTACAGGAGACCACTTTATGTGCTCTTTACCTCTACCTAACCTCGCTTTAGCTTCTAACACAAGTCTCTGATTAGGTCCGAGGATAACAATAGGTATTTTATCACTTATAGGCTTAATTG
>CAYZJX010000011.1:0-19085 GCA_964479035.1 uncultured Desulfurococcaceae archaeon | reverse complement strand
GATTAGGCCAGAAAAAGAAGAGAACATAAAAAGAATAATCAGCATTCTTAAGAACATTAAAGAAAGAAAAGAGAAGGAAGAGGAGAAGAAGGAAAAAGAATAATTAATTACTTTTTAACTTAGTAAAAACCCCTTGCATCTGTAGAAGGTATGGTGGGGTTTATTGAGTGAGGATGTTGAAGAGAGGCTGAGTAGACTTGAGGAAATACTTACTAGGGTGTTAGATAGACTTGAGTCAATTGAGCATTACCTTACTGCTTTAGGAATAAGTGATGATGTGCTCTCAAGTGCTTTTAAGTTGGTAACTACCTTCTCTCTCCCAGCTACTGCAGCGCTTGAGGCGGCTAGGAGAACTGTCGAGGCAGTGAGGTCCTTGGGACGTGCTGACTCAATAAGTAAGTCAGTTATTGAGGTGCTGTCGAGTTGCGAGGAGCTGAGTATTTCTGAGATTACACGCCGTGTTAGGGTGCTGAGAGGAAGGGCTTCTAGGAGAATTATTCGGGAGAGGTTGAGGAGGCTTGAAAAGAAGGGTGTGGTGGTTAATATTGGTGGTAGCAGGCCTCGCTACGTCTTGACAGCATGCCTTAAGAAGGAGAAGCACGTAATTAGTGTTGATGAGGATTGAGTAAGTTAAGATCAGCTTACACAGTGCTTAGTATTCTAGGCTCGGTAGTTGTACTGTTGCTTAGGTTGGCTGGCCTAGCTATTAGATTTAAACTTAAGATATGGTACAGGTTCTGGAGATTTAAGGCGGGATTTAAGATAGTACTTAAGAAGAGAGGTATACCTGAGGAAGTAGCAGAAGACTTAATTACCGAATATGAACAGTACTTAAAGAAATTTAGTAAAGCTTTTAAATTCAGGAACTTAGTGAAGATCATCAGCATGTACAGACGCTCTTAGTACTTGCTGATTACAGTCACTTTACTGAAAGATATCCATGGTAATATAAATGAGCCAACGGACTTAACCTCCTTACTTATGAATTCCGTAGACTTAATTAAGTCCCAAATATTCCCAGCTATAGCTATGCCCTTAACAGCCTCAAACTCACCCTTACTGACCAGCCATGTAGGTGCTGTAACTACACTGAACTCACCCGTTTCAGGTACACTCGTATGAGCTCCCCGTACACCATCAACTACGAGAAGCTTCTCAGTACTACTTAAGTAGGATTTAACACTCCCACTTCCAGCAGTAATTATTAAATTATTGAATCCCACCCTAGGTAGTGTGCTGTACGTTGGCCTTACGGCATTACCTGTAGATTCCTTACCACCCCTCTTCCCCCAGTAACTATCATACACAAACTCCTTCAGTACACCCTTAACGATCAGCTCATTTCTCTTAGTAGGTACTCCCTCACCATCAAAGCTCGAGCTACCTAGTCCCCCCTCGATCGTGCCATCATCAACAATAGTTATTTCTGGGCTAGCAATTAACTCACCTACACTACCAGCTAGTGGGGACTTACCCCTAACTACATTATCGCCAAGTAGTGCAGGTGCTAAGGCATAACCTATTAAAGAGTCGAGAGCGTATGGTGAGAAAAGAACTTCATACCTACCGCCCTCTATACTTATGGGCTTTACGGACTTCAGTGCCTTATCAATACACTCTTCAGTAATAGAAATGATATCAGGTACTTCAGTTCTACTGCCCTCAAAGCAATAAGCAGGAGGTGTTATTGGAGAGTCCTCAGCAGCCAGCTCTAAGCTCAAGCTAGCCAGCGTACCTTCCTCAAATACTTCAATACCATTAGAGTTTACTAGTACCTCAGCGCCACTAGAGACTGCTGCTCCCGCATAAACAACTGTTAGTCCCTTCCTTGAGGTAGCTAATGTTATAATTTCTTTAATGCACTCAACTACTTCTTCAATGCCTAAGCTAGCAAGCTTACTGCTGTAGAGCCCGCCTACTTTAGGATATCTATTGAATTTCTCGGGGAGCCCCGGCCACCAAGGATCTCTTGGTGTATGCCGGGCTACACCAATAGCTGTCTCGACAGCCCTAAGTACATCAGTATTTCTTAGTGAGTTTGTGTAAGAAAAACCAACTCTACCATCCTTAACTACCCTGATACCTAGGCCTCCCTCAATAACTTTGCTTGCTGTATGGAGCGTATTATTTTCTGCTGTAGCTTCAGCAAGTGTTCCTGCTGAAGCATATGCTTCAACCTCATCAGCACCTCTCTGAAGCCCCTTCTCAACAGCGTATTGAGCAGTAGTTAATAATTTGTCGGACACCACTAGCATCACCCAGCGGAAACAAAAACGTTAGAAACCCTTACATGGGGACCTCCGTAGCTAACGAATACTGTCTGTCCCTTACTGCACCTACCATAGTGAAGCTCGAAGTCCTTGCCTACAGCTTCAGCATTCCTGAGTACGTCCAGTGAATTGCCGCTTATGCTGAGATTCCTCACCGGCTCACATATCTCACCATTAACAATCTCATACACTTCCTGGAGCCCTACGTGGAATGTACCGTCAATACCTGTCTCACCACCACTAATTGACACTAGATAGTACCCGAACTTCACGTGTTCAAGGAGCTCGTCTAACTCATAATCCCTAGGCTCAAGGATCGTGTTCCTCATTCTAATTAATGGTGGTGCCCTGTAGGAGCTAGCTCTGGCATTACCTGTGGGCTCGACACCTAGCCTGCTAGCGTACTCTCTATTAACCATGAAGTCAGTGAGAACTCCGTTCTTAACTAAGTATACTGGCCTAGCTTCAACACCTTCATCATCATACTTAATAGTCCCGAATCCTCCAGGCAGTGTAGGATCATCAACAATCGTTATAAACTCCCTAGCAATCACCTCCCCCCTCAGGTTCTTAACCACTGACCCGGACATAGCTAGGTCCGCCTCACAGAGGTGCCCGAATGCTTCATGTACTAGCACACCTACAGCTGGTGGAGCAAGTACAACAGTGAATAATCCCTTCTTAGGTGCACTACCTCTCAACTGACCTTCAAGCTTCTTAAGGAGGACAGAACCGAGCTCTTCTTGAGGCCACCGCGACCACAGCGTGTAGCCATCTGCACTGCCAACTTCATCACTAATAGAAGCTCTCCTATCTCCTTCACGGCCAGTAATTGAAACTGACATCCAGGAGATCATGTGCTCCTGCCTAATGACCCTGAAGTCACTGCTAACGTAGAGTGACTCACCTGCTCCATCCATATATGCTACAGTAGCGGACTTAACGTACGTCCTGCCGGAAACTACTTTGTAGAGCTCCATGACATCACGCACTTTACTCTCAAACGGGACGTCAAGAACACTCAACTTAACTACAGCCTTAACGTAGTCCTCTCTGGAAGGGAGGAGACACACGTATGATGTGCCCCTCCCGCTTGAGAGAGCCCTAGCCGAAGCCAGCGCGTAGTCAAGGGCCTTAAGCATTCCCATAGTACTTAAGTCAGTTGTTGATGAGAAACCCCACACACCACGGTAGAGTACCCTAACTGAAGCACCAGACTCAATACCGGTAACTACCTCCTTCACAACACCATCAACTACATTAAAGTAAGTTATTACATACCTATCTACCCTAACATCAGCAAATACAGCACCTCTACTTACTGCCTTCTCAACAACTTCAGCAGCTACATCAGCTAAAGCCTCAGTCACTATATCTAATTCACCTCCAACCAGATCCCATTCAGCCCACAGCTACTGATTAAGAGTCCTGACCCCCTAATTCCGCCGCGCCAGCATATCTTAAGGACATGTCTTACCCTTCCTCAATGGTATGGTCGTTAACCCCCTCTTCTTCAGCTCCTCCCTAACTATCATTACTCCCTCAACCATAGACTTTAGCTTCTCTCTGGCTACAGCTCTAGTGAGGTACTTCATGCCGCAGTCAGGATTCACGTAGATGCACTCAGGCTGAACGTACTTCATGACCCTCCTAATAGCCTCAGCAATATACTGTGGGTCCTCCACGCTAGTACTATATACATCTATAACACCTAGTCCCACCTCCTTATTAATGCCCTCAAGAACTTCAAGGTCAGCGAAGCCCCTGCTAGCAAATTCAAGTGTGAGTTGACTAACCTCTAGCTCATCAAAATACGGCTTAAGTAGTGAGTAGTTACTATAGCACACATGAAGCCCTACCTTAACATTAACTCCCTTAACAGCTTCGTTAACTGCCTCAATACAGAGTTCTAGGTCCGTAGGGCTGCTGAGCAGTGAGGGCTCATCTATCTGTATGTATTGAGCCCCTGCCTCCTCAAGCTTCTTAAGCTCAGTATTAATTATTTTTGCTAAGTCAAACATTAAGTCCTCCTTACTTTCATAGTACTCATTAAATGACCAGTCGGTTGCTGTTACGGGGCCTGTTATCGTAACCTTAACTACTTTAGACTTAGCTACCCTCCTTAAGTGTAGGTACTCGTCAATAAGTATGGGACCTATGTACTTCAGCTTATCAATAACTACAGGCTTCATTACGTAATAATTATCCCAAACTCTCACAGGACCATAGAACTTAAAGCCATCGATCTTCTTCGCTAAATACTCTATTGCTGGGTCTCTCCTCATTTTACCGTCCGTAGGTATGTCTATGCCCAGCTCCTCAAGCTCCCTAACAACTATGGCTACGGCATCATTGTACGCCTCCTTAAGTAGCTTAATCCTCTTCTTACTTTCATGGAACTTAATTCCTCTACTGAGTGCCTTAAGCCAAGCAGGCTTCGGGTACGACCCAACGAGTGCTGTTGGAAGCACAGGTAATTCAACAGTCATGAAGTCACCCAATTAGCCGAGTTAGTGATGCAAACCCTCTAGCAGTTCTACCTAACCTCCTTAATTTTCTGACAGCTATTACCTCAGGCAAGGGGTCTAATGGAGCATTATTACTTATGTATACCTCCTTAACTCCTGCTTCAAGAATTTCTTCTACCTCAGCCTTCATTACGAGTATTTTCTCAAGTACGGTAGTCCTAGAGTCAATCATACCTACAACTAACTTCTTAACACCCAACTCCTTAATTACAGAGATCGGTGACTCAGTTGACCTGTAGTCCATACCCAGTAAAACTTTATCACTTACTAATAAGTCACTAACTAAGTCTATGATATCACCTAAGTCACCGAAGTATGTTAAAACCCACATAGGCTTTCCTAAGGAACTCACAAGGTCCTCAATTTCCCTAATGTCTGCACGCTTAACTTCCTTACTAACGACCCTACTTGCTAGTACTGGCTCATGAAGCTCTATTACAGCATTAGGTACCTTGCTCAAGATCATCCTAGATAGAGGCTCTAATACCTCAGTAGACCACACATGAATAAGCGAAGTTAAGTCACGGTAGTACTCATCTACTGAGAAGGTAGCTAGTGTTAAAGGGCCGGGGAGCGCCTGCTTAATTACGAAGCTGCTGCCGAATATCTCCTTAGCTAAGAATGAAGAGTAGTAGAGCCAGTCAGGAATAGGTACGTTAGTCTTCAATTTAATCCTGGACTTAATGACTGGAGCCCTGAAATAGAATGTACACTCAAAGAACCTACTGAGTCTCCCGGGCTCAACACCATCAACAAAGTTTATGAGTGGGTTGAAAAGATCATCGAATCTGTGCATCCCGTCCGTGAAGATCTCTATGCCAAATTCACGCAACATTCTGAATAGCTTGCGTGTGTGCTCACGTATTCCTGACTCAAGTACGTTATATGTGATCTTGCCTGAGTAGTACCTGCTGTAAAGTTTAGCTAGCTTAATGTCTCTCGGGAATGACCCGTTTAGTGTTGCCTTAACTAGTAGCGTAGCCCCACCTAAGAAATCATAGAATTCCCCCATAAAGACCTTACGATTATGCGCAGAAGCTGAGGGAATGCCTTTTAAGTATTAAGTAATTGATGTTCGGGCAGTGCGATGGGGAGTAAGAATTACGTATGTGAGGAACCACCCTGTATTCACGTAGTTGTTGACTGGAGGAGGAAAGTATTTACTGTATTCTTCGAGGACTCACTAGGTAATGTAATTCAAGTCCCATCAAGTAAATTAACAGAGGCTTGCAGGAAGGTTGAGGAATTACTTAAGAAGAGGATTAGGGAGGCTACTGGAGACTTAATTGATGAGCTAGCTAAGGAATTCTTAGGTGCTGAACTGATTGAGGAGGGTGAGGAGTAGCTTATGAAGATCTATGCGGGCTTCTTTAAGAATACCTTATACCTTTACCCTGCTGACGTCTACGTGGTTGTTGACGTACTAAGGTTCTCAACAACAGTATCTGTAGCACTTGACCTAGGTGTTAGGGAGATTCATGTCTACGCTGACTTAAGTCAAGCTGTAGCAGCTGCTGAGGAGCTTAAGGCACCATTAATAGCTGAGGTAGAGGGCTTTAAACCTGCTGAGGCAGACTTAGATAACTCACCTACCGAGGTAATCAAGTACTTCAGTGCAAAAACACCTGAAAAAGCAGTTATTAGGACTACGTCAGGTGCACTAATTATTGAAGAAGCAGTAAAAAAGAGGCTTAAAGATGTTGTCGTAGGCGGAATCATTAATGCTGATGTAGTAGCTACTTACTTAAGTAAGACCTCTATCAAGTCCATTACTATAGCTATGGCTGGATATAAGAGAAGTATGTTTGCTATTGATGACTTATTAGGTGCTGGAGCAATTATTGCTGAGTTAGCTGAGCGCGTCAGTAATCTCGAGCTAATGACTGATGAGGCTGTAGTAGCTTACGAGCTCTACGTTAAGGCTCGCAGGGAGGGAAGAATTGAAGAGCTAATTAAGTCTGGAAGAGCAGGGAAATTTCTTGTAGAAACGGGAAGGTCAGCTGATGCAGAGTACTCAGCTAGGCCGAACATTATTCATGTAATCCCTAGGTTGAAACCAGGTACGAGATCAGTAATTCGCGTCCAAATTGAGTAAATCCTATCTAAACCTCACTGACGGCTACTTCATGTACCTTTTTGCAGTGATGCTGCTGTCATTGAGGATGTTTAATGAAAGTAGTTAGTCATAAAGTATTTTTAATATTATTTTGAGCCACTGAATTTACGGTGTACGTAATTGTTAAGTAATGTTATTAAGCAGGTGTGTGGGCCAGTAATGCTTGACCTTGGCTGCGGCTACGGTAGATCTGCAAAGCTTTTGAAGGAAGTCTGTAAGTCTTATGTCATTGGTGTTGATGTAGACTTCGAAAATTGTGTAGTGGTAGGGATGCACTAAGTGACTTGGATGGTCTCGACTTTATTTGCGCTGATGCCGCCTCTCTACCCTTGCGTGACTCATCTATAGATTCAGTAACAGCTGTACTCACTCTTCACGAAGTAGGTGAGGCCGTCATTGATAGGGTTTTAGAGGAAGTTCGTAGGGTGCTGAGTCCTAATGGTAATTTCCTTGTTATTGACAAGGCCCTCATTACCTTTGGGACTCCTGCAGAGGAACTCACCATTATGACTGAGCTCGCCTATCATAAGGCTCTTGAATACGTTCAACGGATTCGTGCATGGGGGGTAAGAGAAGTTGACAAGATAATTAAGAAAATAGTAAGTAAGAATTTCAGAGCTATAAGCAGTGAGCTAGTAGTAGCTAGAGAATGGATAAGTAGTGAGGAATTTCTTGCTAGCTGGGGTAAAGATACGGTGAGGCTAGCTCAAATGATTAGATGTGAGGCTAAAAGAAGCGAACTTCAAGAATTAATCCACAAAATCAAAAATACAGCGCGCAAGCACGGGTACGGCCCCGTTAAGGTTCTAGCAGCTGTATTTCAAAAACAAGAAAATCTGCAGGCTAATAACGGTTTAAGCTAATGACCATAAATTCTATTAGCTTAGCCCCTGCAGCATCCTGCCCAGCCAGCATATTGCTTTATTAGTTTAGTATTTCACTCTATAGTCGGAGGTATAGAGGTATATTTGCCCTTAATTATGATGTTCTTTGGGAAAGGTGCCTTAACTGATGAGCAGAAGGCAGAACCCCCGAGGAAAATTATGGATTTAGTAGTTAAGGAGACGGGGCCACAGGAGAATACGCTAGGTGCTTCCCGGGGAGGCCCTTACTCCCTCGAGAAGCCCAATCAACTAATGAGTAAAGTATACTACTAACCCTCATTGAATACCCTGGAGCAGTACCTAGTCTAATTTACCTAAGAATTAAGCAAAAGTGAATATATTAGATAGCGCAAGGACGTATTGTTGAGCCAATAAATTCAAGTAAGTTTCTTATACCACACGTGCTAAAGCTCAGCTACCTAAACACTACCTGAGGTTTAAGTTCCTTTTTGTGAATTACTATATCGGTGTAGTTGTTGGGTAAGTACGCTAAGCTCCCAGCATCACCTATAGCATTAGGTGACTTAGTTAGGGAGGTTCAGGAGAGGGAAGGTATTGAGGTCATTAGATTTGATGTTGCCGAGCCACAGTTTCCTCCGCCTGAGGTGGCTCTTGAAGGTACTATTGAGGCTATTAAGTCGGGTTTAACACGCTACACACCACCTAGGGGGCTCCCAGAGCTAGTAAGTAGAGTATGTCAGTACTTAAAGGTCACTAGGTCGTTAAATTATAGCGAGGAGGAAGTCATTATTACTCCTGGAGCTAAGTTCGCTGTGTACTCAGCACTAAAGACCATCTTAGACCCAGGTGATGAGGTTATTTTAATTAGTCCCTACTGGGTGAGTTTTAAGTCAATTCCCTTAATGCTGAGTGCTAGAGTAGTTGAGGTAAGAATGAAGAAGCCTTACGGCCTACATGAGGAGTTTCTTAAGGGAGCCATCAACTCTAGAACTAAGGCAATAGTTATTAACACACCCCACAACCCTACTGGCTGGATATTTACCAAGGAAGAACTTAAGGTTATTAGGGACCTAGCCATAGATCATGACCTATTCGTGATATCTGATGAAGTTGACTGGGCTTACATATATGAGGGAGAGCACGTAAGCCCTGCCTCGATGCCGGGAATGCATGAGAAGGTAGTTGTTATTGATAGCTTCTCTAAAGTCTACTCAATGACTGGGTGGAGGGTTGGGTTTGCAGCAGGCCCTAAGGAAGTAATTAATGACATGTTGGCTATTCAGCAGCATACGGTTAGCGCGCCAGCAACCTTCGCTCAGTGGGGTTGCCTTAAGGTACTTGAGCACGTGCTCAATGACAGAACATATATTGACTCACTAATTAAGTTATGCAGATTCAATAGAGACTACGTAGTTAAGGAGCTGAACAGTATTAATGGGATTGAATGCCCTAAACCGCCTGGAGCATTCTACTTATTTCCGAGTATAGAAGCCTTAGGAATACATAGTGATGTACTGGTGAGGGATCTCCTCAGCTATGGTGTTGCCGTAGCCCCAGGGTATCTATTCGGTAGCGAATTCAAGTACTACTTCAGAATATGCTATGCTCTACCTAAGGAGATGGTCATTAGCGGTATTGAACGCATGAAGAAGTACTTCAGCATGAGGACTTATAGCAAGAATTAATGAAATATTCAAGGCTGAAATAATTTATGCCAGGAGTAATTAATGCACCAGGTAATGTACTAGGAAGTACACTAGGTTAGGTACTCTAACTTAATTGACTTTAAGTTAAATGATATAGCTAATTAAGGTAATTTTCCTTAACAAGCACTTGATCAGCATTAGCTCCATATACTCCATCCTTGGAAGCTGATAAAGTAATGCATGAAGTTCCACCGCATACTTGTAGTTAAAGGTAAATCTTATAGGGATTGATTCCACATCATAGTGGATCCTGATTGAGGGTAGTATACGCATCATTTGCACTAAATGCTCTTGCACTAGTACTTAAGCTCGCTACTATGCTAACATCAAATTCAGCTGCAGTTAATGCTGAATTCCTGCATGCTTTAGGTGACTTCATAGGGTCCGGGCTTCTTGCCTTAGGTGTAGCTATTTCAGCTAAGGCACCATCAATTAAGTACCCATTTGGGTACGGGAGATCAACCTACGTGTTTGGCTTACTTTCAGCTTCAGTAATTGGTGGCTTCCTATTTACGCTCTCACTACTCGAGGGTATTAAGAGAGTAACCACTAAAGAAGTGGTTGTCAGTAGCTTTAGTGCCTTAGTATTCCTCCTAATAGCTACTGCAGCTGACCTAACAGTACTTGCTTGGGCACTCTGGAAGTACCCAGCATATGGCGAGAACCCGGCACTAAAGGGCACGGTAATTGAGAATTTAGTAGATACTGTAGGTAATGTAGCTGCTCTAACAGCGCTACTGACGCTCAACTCGCTAATTGACGCCTACGGAGCTTTTGTGATTTCAGCAATACTCCTCATATCATCAATTAACTTAGGTTACAAGTACTTTAATGTCTTAATAGGGAGGTCGGCATCTAAGAACGTTATTGGGAGGGCCATTAAAATTGCTGTGTCAATACCCTACATAGTTGATGTAAATGACGTTAAGTCACTCATTATAGGGCCCGACAACTACCTACTGATTATGCAGCTTGAGGTCCCACCTAACTTGAGTGCAGAGGACATTCAGAAAGCTAGGAATGAATTAACAGAGAAGCTAACTAGGGCTGAACCAAGGATCAAGTACTTAATAGCTGAGTTCGTTACCCCCAGAGACCCTCCAGGTACCTTTAGGAAGCTCTTGAGCGAGGTAATTAAATTAGGCGAATAGCTGACTTACACGTAAATAATTATGGCAGTAATTAAGGAGAGAGCTATAGATACTCTTCCTGGATCACCTAGAGTCCTTAATTTCCTGACTCCTCCAGTACCTAGTACCTTGAGTGGATCTAAGTACATTACTATGGGCCTACCTCCACCTCCTGAAATACGCCAGTACCTCTTAATGTCTTCCTTAGCTCTCTCCTCACGTACCTTAATAGCACTGCTTAACTTACTGGGATTCCTTAACACCTCCTCACTCAACGTAACCATCTCAATGTACATGTCAAGAACTGAATAGTCAGCTATGCGCATGTGGAGCTTATAGTCTTGAACACCTAGTTCCTTCTCTGTGAGGACCTCAGCAATACAGTACTTCCTCAATTTATCTACTACATCATTACCTACAGCAATAACAGGTGAAATTAATGATGAAGCAAGCACTACAGCTTCAGACAGCCTGTAATCATCAGTAAGTTCAGCAAGTACTTCGGCAACACCAGAAACTTCTGGAAGAGGGTAACTAAACTTAAGGAGAGGTTCCTTAATGAGTGACTCGACCTCCGGATAATTCTTAATTAATTGTGTAGGAACAGCTAAGTTCCTGTACCTAAATCTCTGCTTAAGCCACTTAATCCCATTAATTACAGAGTCCTTAGAGCCGCTACCAAATATAACACCTCTTAAGTTCTTAACGTGAGCTAAGTAATTAGAGAGCCTCAATTAATCACCCACATTAAGTATTTTAGAACATTAACTTTTAACGTCTTTAATACATTCCACATGAACATTGTTAATATACTTTATGGTTAATATTTAGAAATAGCTTTATTTTCTAATGTGAAATTTACATAGGTAATACCTAAGTAGTTGAAGGTAGTAAGCATTGCTAAGATACTTGAGACTAATGATGTTTGAGAAGGCGTTACGTGCATTAGTTAGGGGTGGAGGCAGGCTGAATTATGCCGTATTCTCGTGTAAGAGAGGCGCCGAGGTACTAAGCATTGAAGTACTTGCTGAGAGAGATACAGGAAATATATGGATAGGTATTAGAATACCTAAAATAGATGCAGCTCAATTAGAGAAGTTAAAAAGCTTTGCAAGCAATATTCTCAAAAAAGAGTTAATGTTTGCTAATGACATGTACTGGATTAAGAGTAGGATTGAGGAAGCAATAGTAATTATTGAGAAGATCTTTACTAAATTCTACGAACTGCCAGACAACTACGAGCCAATAATTGAGATGCATATTGATGGTGTGGGTGACTTCATCATAGATAGGCTGTCCGTCAAAAGAGCTGAAATACTAAGTATTAACTTATTTAGCTACTACAATGGAAAGGATATGAAGAGAATTAAGGTAACTAAGGAATTTTTTGGAAACTTCCGAAAGAATGAGATAGACAGTATTAGATTTAGGTCAGGGGTACTTAAGGCATCTATGGAGATACTCCTAAGTAATGGGCAGGTAGTTAGGTATGTGATACCTAAGAGGTCCCTTCTAGAATATAAGAGAAAATTGATTGCTCTCGGATATAAGGTTGAAGAGTAAAAATTAACTACCTATCTTACTGGTGAGGCCTTTACTTCTTTACTGATCCAGCTATAATGCCTAGAATAAACCCTATAGCTACTGGCCCAACAGTTAATATACCTAGAGTTGCCATTATGCTCTGTATAAGTGGGTACAGTTTTTGCGCCTCAATACCTACCTTTGCTAAGAAGTCCTCTATGCTGCCTCCCAAGCTCCATACAGAGAGTACTGACCCAAGTATTAGAATGCCTATGAGAGCTAGTATGTACTTAAGCACCTTAACAGAGAAGTAACCTAAGCCTAGACCTAGTAGAAATTGAATGAGCACTGCTATAAGTACTTTAGGATTTGAGAGTGCTGCAGATATGAATTCGGGAAGTTCAACTGATTCTACCTCACCAGCTGCTGTAGTGGTTTGCGCTAAACATACAGGTAGGGCAAGCAACATAAAGGCCGCAGCAGCTACGAGTACTAGTGGCAGTATTTTCACTTATGGCCACCGAAACTATATTGCAAATAAGGAATATAAAGTACTCCGTCATGAATTACCTAATTAAGTTCACTCTATGAACTTAAGTCTAGTAATGGGAGGTACTCAAGGTAATGCCTGATTGTTTCTCACTGTCTTTAAGTACTCCGGAATCTATATTATAAGAAGCTACTTCCTAATCTTAGGGTCTGGAGTGTATGGTGCTGAAGCGCTAGTTATGCTATTGACGTATATTGCTGTGGTAGCTATCATAGCTAGCGAAAAAGTCGACAGGCTCTATGTCATCTTAGCTGGTGCTTTAGTCACGATAATTCTCTCCCAGCTACTGCACTTCTCTAACATATTCGAGCTGCTTAAATATATTGACTTAGATGTCTTGGGGTTGATAGTTGCTGTATCAGTGATTAGTTGGTTTCTGGCTGACTGTGGTATAGTCAAGCTTGCTGCTACTGCTTTAGAACGTCTTGGAAGTCCCGTGCTTGTTGTTCAAGCACTCGCGCTAATATCAGGTCTTGCTAGCATATTTCTCGAGAACGTGTCCACGGTACTTCTAATCGCGCCTACTGCTTTAGCTGTCTGTGGTCGACTAGGTATAGACCCAGTAGCAACACTAATACTTGTTTCTGTGTCCTCGAACATGGCCGGGTCAGCAACCTTAGTTGGTGACCCTCCAGCAGCCCTAACTGCTTCATACCTCAACTTAGGTTTCGGAGACTTCATAATCTATGACGGTAGGCCGTCAATGTTCTTCATGACCTTAATTCCAATGATTGTAGCTATAGCTACAATGCCTGCTTACGTCAGAATTACGGGCAGAACTAAGAAATCAAGCAGCAAGAGCAGCGGAATTAATGATAGCAGGAGAAGTCCAGTAAAGGTAAGTTACGTCATTGCCGTTATTACTGCCTTAATTGTTAAGGTTGCACTCCTGACATTAAGGAAGGAGTTAGGGCTTTCCCTATCTGCTTCCGCACTGCCTCCGGCCCTAGCTTTACTGCTTATTTATGGTAGAGGCAAATTCGTAAGAGTTCTGAAAGAGGGTATTGATATAAAGCTGCTTGCTTTCCTGGCATCCATGTTCATAATGGTCGGTGGCCTCAATGAATCGGGAGCCATAACGCTGATAGCTAATTGGTTCACTAGCACGGCTGGAGGGAGCTTAATTATTACGGCCTTACTCATTGTGTTCGTATCTGTGCTTGTCTCAGCTTTCGTTGATAATGTCCCTTATGTAGCTGCTATGTTACCTGCCATAGCTATGGTTGCTGGTGGTCTTGGTGGAGGGCGAGGAACTGTCGTGTCCCTAGCTTGGGCGCTCCTCATAGGTGCTACGTTAGGAGGTAACATAACATACATTGGAGCTTCAGCTAATTATGCAGCTGTCAGGATTCTTGAGAGTGGTGGGCGTAAGGTGACATTTGCTAGGTTTATGAGGATAGGACTGCCCTTTACTCTAATATCTGTAGGTACTGCACTAGCTATTTACTACCCTGTGTGGCTAATGCCTTAAGTAGTAAATTTACTTTAAACTTTATGAGAGTTTGAAGAACTGCTTATATACTAGAACTTCAATTAATTACTTAAGGTGCTAGCCGTGACTTATTCTATACGTAAGTACTCGCACCTACTACTAGCTGTACTAATTGTTACTGCATTACTTCTCCCAGCTACTACGGTACTGGCTGCTTCAACTACTCAGCCGATTCCTGCTTATTCAGAATCAGGTGAGAAACATAGTTACATCATAGTTGTTAATGACACTATCGCCCTACCTAAGGTAATGAGTATTGTTAGTAGGTTCGGTAAGGTGAAGGAAGCGCATGCTGGTGCTGGCCTACTAATTGCATCAGGCAGTAGGGTAGTAGAAGAACTGCTGAAGGGAGTTAAGGGTGTCGTGGTAGCTGAGGATTACAAGGTACAGTTCCTTCCACCACCTACTGAGCTGCAAGCAGACCTTATGAATGAAAACATTACGGTAGATCCGTACTATCCGTATCAGTGGGATATGATGTACATTAATGTGTCACCAGACAAGGCATGGTCAGTAACTACTGGAGATCCTGGCATTAAAGTGGCCATATTGGACACAGGTGTGTGCTGGTACCACCCAGATATAGCACCTAACTATGACTTCGAACTAAGTACCTCATTCGTTAATGAGTCACCTATTGAGGGTATTGACGACTCATCACCAATGGACTACTACGGACACGGGACTTGGTGTGCTGGCTGCGTGGCTGCAGCTCTCAACGGTATAGGTGTTGTCGGTGTTGCACCTAACGTGAAGATCGTTAATGTTAAGGTACTGACTAGTGAGGGGTGGGGGTACTGGAGCTGGATACTTGAAGCAATACTGTACTGCGCTGACAATAAAATAGATGTAATCTCCATGTCCTTAGGTGCTTACTTAAATCTCACAGACCCCAATGACAGGGCTATTTACCTAGCTTTCGTTAGGGCAGTACTCTACGCTAGGGCCAGAGGCTGTGTATTAGTTGCTGCAGCAGGTAACGAAGCAAATGACTTAACGGAGACTCTGATAAAGGAGAAGCTCATTGAGGTTCCCGCTATGCTGCCTGGAGTAATATCTGTTTCGGCAGTAACAGACATCTACGAGCTCGCACCATACAGCAACTACGGCTTCGGCGCCATAGATGTTACAGCACCAGGAGGCTATTGGTACGGCTACCCGGAAGAAGGCTGGCGGTACCACCTCTGCTTAAACTGCTGGAGCCCTGAGTGCTGGTGGTCCCCAGGAAGCTACTACACTCGGATGGCTGGAACAAGTGCTGCCTGCCCCCACGTATCCGGTGTTGCAGCTCTGATCCTAAGTATTAACCCGAGACTTAGGCCATCAATTGTTGAGCACATTATTAAAATTACGGCTACAGACATAGGCGAGCCCGGCTACGATGAATACTTCGGCCACGGTCTAGTTGATGCATACGGTGCTGTAAAGCTAACTGACACATACTTTAAGCACATAAAGCTGAAGATAATTATTAAGCACTAAATAAATCACACATCTTTTTCCTCACACCAGCAAAGTATTTCTTAAAGTTAGAACATACTAACACTGGGTAGTAAATCTTGAGGACTAACGACCTGGAGGGAACACTGACTAAGTGGTTTATTGATGAAGGCTTTGAAGTAAGAAAAATAACCGCACCTCCTCAGCTCAAGGTCGTCTGGGGCCTGGACATATACACTCCACCACCACTAAAAATAAATATTAAGGTCTTTCAGCCTGTGCAGGGGCAGGATAAAATAGTGTTTCTACTAGGTGTTTCTGTAGCTCCTGAGCATAGGTCTGCCTTAGGAAAGCTTGGGCTGAACGAGAAAATTAGGTTCTCCTCCAAACTAATGCGCACACTGACCTGCGTCTGTAGCGACTGCGCTACAGCGCTACAGCCTAATCCGGTTGACTTGCAGGCGGTAACTGTTGCTAAGCCACTCTACATTAGTGAAATAGAGAGCGGTGGAAAACCAGTGATTATGTCCACTATAGCTAAGTTAGTTAATTCATTTATAGCAATAATATCCACGTTTAATGAGGAATTCCCAGAAGCGTTTAAGAAAGGTAAAGGCGGTACAGCTACAACTCACATCTGACTGAAAACCCTCAAAGAAAAGTAAAATACGTTAATTTTATCCAAGCTTCTTAATCATCTTGTACCTTTCATAAATTAGTACTATCCTGTCACCCTCTACAAAGAACTCTACATCCATTCTTGCTCCATTACTTAAGGTATAGAATTTAACGTAGTCATCCTTGAGCTCTACAGGTACTAACGGTACTGAGTACTCAATGTACTTGTCCCGATAGGTTATTAAAAGAAAGTCCCCGGCACGCTTAATTTCAACTCTGTATGTTGACTTGTATGTTTCGTAAGTACCTTCTAACTTACTTAGTACTTCGTCTCTATAAATGAAGGGTAAGTTCAGTGGGTCTTGACCTACTGCAAGTGCTAACGCATACATACCTAAATTCGATAGTGGGTATCCTGATGCATTAGCTAAGACAGTCACTCCTACACCGTCATCAGGTAAGTATCCCATGTAGGCCGTATAGACTAAAACTGAGCCACTGTGCCCTACTAACTTCCTGCCCAGGAAGTTTGGGTATATTGCGAGGCCGTATCCGTATGACTCACTACCCAAGAGCTCATAGGGTAGTTTAATGTACGGCCTCTCCATTAACTCAATACTCTTTCTTGAAACTAACTCTATATTACCAAACCTACCCCTCCCTAAGTACATGGCCACATATCTCGCCATGTCAGCCACATTACTTAGTAAGCCTCCATCGGAAGTCACGCCGAAGGGAAATGAGCTAGGTACGTGCTTACCTTCCCTATCAATGATGTATGGTGTAGCAACTTCAGGGTCCTTGTCAATTTCCTCCTTACTGAAGTACGTCCTCGACATACCCAAAGGCTTGAGAACCTTCTCTCTAATGAAGTCAACGTACTTCATACCAGATACCTTAGATATTATCTCCCCCAAGATTACGTATCCCTCATTTAGGTAGAAGAACCTCTCACCTGGCTTGCTGACAGCCCAGTCCTCAGAGTCCCTCATAAATGATATAATGTCCTCGGGTGAAGCTAGAGGGAGCCAAACTTTATCTAAGCCTAAGACTCCCCTAATGAATGCTTCAGCGTAAGCTAGGGCCGGGAGACCTGTGGTATGTGTGAGTAAATTATGTATAGTTATGGTGCCTCCCTTAGGCCTAAGCTTCAACTCAACATACTTCTCTATGGGGTCGTCAAGCCTTACAGCACCTGCTTCAGCAAGCATCATTACAGCGAGTGCAGTAAAGGACTTTGTTACAGAGCCTATACCATAGATCGTATTAGGTGTTGACGGCAGCCCACTTCTAATATCTCTAAATCCAAAACCTCTAGAGTATAGCACCTCACCATCCTTGCCTACTAAAGCTATGCTTAATCCAGGTATCTTAGACTTACGCATTTTATTTATAATGAAGGACTCCAGCCTTACTATATCAGAATCACTAAGCCTAGTCATGCTTTGCGCCCCAGGTAAAGTAACTTGCCAATTAAAAATAAAAATAAATAATAGAACTACGTGGTTAGGAAATCCATGGTTTAAAGCTGACGTAGGAATTAAGTATGTAATAGTTAACGAAATTATTGAAATTGAAGAGGGAGAACCCACTAGAGAATGTGAGGCAGAATTCTAAGGAAAACCATGTAGTATTTCTTATCTTTATTTAAATTTACTGCATGTATTACAATGGGAATTAGTATGGATCTTAGGAAGAAGTTCAGAAAGAGCTTATTCGAAATAGAATTAAAGAGTTATGTTAAGGAAAATATACCTAAGAAAAATTTACTGGACTGCTACTTAGGTACTAATCCTTATGGCTTTCCAAAAGAGATCATAGAAGATCTAAGTATTTCAGATTTCGACTTTTCAAAGTATCCTACTCCGCACCATGACGCCTTAAGGGAGAAATTAGTAGAGTACTGGGGTGGCTTATTTAAGAAAGAGAACGTATTTATTGGTATTGGCTCAATGGGGTGCTTAGAAGATATTAATAAGTTCGCTATAACTGAGGGGAGTATTGTTCTTGGGTACTCCCCGCAGTTCTCGGAGTACGTAACGCAGGTTAGAGTTCTAGGTGGTGTCTATGACTACGTCTTATTAAAGAAAGAAAATAACTTTGAATTTAAACCTGAGGAATTCATTAGTAAGATACGTGGTGACTTAACCCTAATCTACATTGACAACCCAAATAATCCCACAGGTCAGACGATTCCGATAGATGTTATTGAGGAAATAGTTAGGAAAGCATTAAGTAAAGACATTGTAGTTATTGTTGATGAAGCTTACGGTGATTTTGAATACTCTAGGAACTCAGCCCTAAATCTCGACTACCCGAACCTTATAGTTGTTAGATCATTCTCTAAGGGATTTGGCTTAGCTAACTTAAGGGTGGGATACTCTGTTGTTAAGGGACAAGACCTAAGAGAGCTATACTCGAAAATCTACATACCGATCCGGGTAAGTTCTGTTGCCGAAGTCTTAGCTATTAAGGTATTAGAAAAAGCTAAAGGATACCTAAGTGAGGTCATTAAGAAGATCTCAGAAGAGAAAAGTAAGCTCCTAAGTTACTTACGAAGAAAAGGACTCTACATTGGTAAGACATCATTAAACGTACCTATATTCCTACTACATAAGGAAGGAGTCGACCTGCATGAGTACTTGATTAACAAGGGTATTTTAACTACTGACGGCAGCGACTTCATAGGACTAGATTCATCGTATGTCAGGGTGAGAATACCGCCTAAGGCAGAAATGTTTATTGAGAGATTAGAAGGCAGTAGCTGAAATGAATTACCATCTTTCTGCTAGAGCTAATCTAGTAATCCCCTGCGCAGTAATTTACTTAGGAATTCATACTCTTTCCTATAACTACTAAGAAGCTT
>CAYZJX010000010.1:0-20900 GCA_964479035.1 uncultured Desulfurococcaceae archaeon | reverse complement strand
CCCGGCTGATAACCGGGAGGTCCGGGGTTCGAATCCCCGCGGGCCCACCATTATATAGGCCATCCCTCTTCTCTGTACGCCATATCCCAGAACATGTATTCGTACTTTGATGATTTTGTGAAGATTGCTAGGTACCTACCGTAGTTGCTTCCATTCCACATTCCATCAATTAAGTCCCTGAGATTCTGTACTAATTTTCTGTATTCACTGCTCAGGTATGTTGCGCACCACTCCCTATATAACTCGACCTTATTTTGTATTAACTTATTTCTCAGTTTTTCAGCAATCTCTAGATATGACCAGAAGCATGGCAGAAGTGCTACTAGTCCCTCCAGAGGCGTCCCTAGCGCACACGTAGTGAGTAGGTAGTTCATGTAAGCTAAGTTCGTTGGTGCAGGATCAGTATTAATTACTTTTTCAAAACTTAGGTTAAGCCTCTTCAAAAGCTTCTTATAATTCTCTAATTCAGTAGTTGCATCGGCATATGCTATCTCCAGTGCTACGGCACTAATTGACGGGTCTGCCTTAGCTGCAATTAAGGAAAAACACTTCATGATTGCTATAAGGTAGTTGTAATCTTGTATAATGTAGTACTTAAATTTCCTAATTGGCAGCGTACCGTCAAATAACTGAGTAATGAAAGGATGACCAAATATCTTATTCCAAATATGCTCTACATCTGCACGCAGAGAGTCAGTGAATTTCATTGCCTAACCCTAAAATTAAGTCACTGCTGAAGATTTTTTCCTTTCGGACAAGTAGTAATTTGGTGCTAGGCATGACTGGACCTAAGATACTTACTGAAATTCGAAAATACTTAAGTAATCTTAATAAGGAAATACTCAACCACCCATACATAGCTGATGCTGAAGCAGGCAAGCTAGATAAGGAGAAAATATCCTTATTTGCTGCTAATCAAGCATACATAGTGTATCACGACGCACGAAGCTTAGCCGTAATGCTCTCTAAAGCTAGGTATAATGATGAACTTAAATTCTTCAGGGTAGTGCTAGAGGGTGACCTAAAGGCTATCAATGAACTCGGCAAGTTATGTAATGAATTATCAATAGATTGCTGGAGCTTTAAGAATGTGAGACCTGTTGCTGCATGCTATACTCACTACTTAGCTTGGCTAGCGCTTTATGCTAACCCAGGAGAGTCAGCCCTAGCACTAACAGTAAACCTTCCAGTATGGGGAAGCAACGTTAGGAGACTTCTCAATGCCTTCAAGAATAAGTATAGCTTAAGAAACTTGAATTTTCTGGAGCTCTTTGCCCAAGATTACAGATTCTTAGAAGAGCTAGCATCACCAATAATTGAGAGGTATTATGAAGTTAGTAAAGAAAGGTACTACTTAATAGCAAGAATGATACAAGCATATGAAAAAATGTTCTGGGACTCCATCTATACGTAATGTTAGCTTAGAATTAAGCTAACATTAAGGGTTGTGGTGTGTGGCGGGCCCGAGGGGATTTGAACCCCCGACATCCGGCTTCCCCGGACCGTCAGTGAGCCAGTTCTTTAGGAGGCCGGCGCTCTATCCTGGCTGAGCTACGGGCCCAATCCATTAAGTTATGTTGGATAAGCGGGTTTTAAACGTTATTTTAGTACCTGCCCTAGAAGTGGTTCAATTAAAATTTAAACCCTTTCTTAGTATTAGTTCTTTGGTGCGGGGGTGCCCGAGCTAGGTCAAAGGGGGCGGGCTTAAGACCTTCCGGCTGTAGTGGGTTAGAGACCCGCTGGCGTAGGCCTGCGTGGGTTCGAATCCCACCCCCCGCACCATAACTTAGCTTCTGCTTCCAAGTATTCTGTAGGCTGCAGCATCATCAATCATGCACTTCTACGTCAGAACACGTATGTAGAGCCATCGCAGTAGATTCCTGGCGTGTTAAGGAATTTGAAGCCTTCTCTACAAGTTGCAAATGCCAAACCATGTGATTCAGAGATTTTCTTTACTGAAACAAGGTACTTAAACCTAACATAACTGGGTAAGTATATGTATCCACCGCGCCTCTCTCCTTCTGTGAGGTATAGCTTCTTTAGTAGCTGAGCCGCCTTAGGGAATAATTTAATCAACTTTCTCAGCGAGTCAGTTCTCGCTTTGTATGTAGATGATGTAACTTGAACAGCACCTGCATTAGCGACCTCCTTAATGAGTTTCTTAAGCTCTTCATCATCATCATTAACACCTGGAATTATAGGGTCAATACGGACTGTAACTGGTATACCTTTGCTAGATAGTTCCTGAACTGCCCTCAACCTTAGGGAAGGTGAAGGAGCATTTGGTTCTATTAATTTAGCTATACTATCATTAAGTGTGGTAATTGTTATTGCTACCGCTGATTTACTGCACTCTAATATATCCGCGTCCCTAGTGACTAAGTCGGACTTAGTTACAATAAGTACCCTGAATTCCGCATTAACAATTAATTTTAGGACTCTGCGAGTTAGCATTAAGTCACGTTCAGGGGGTGTGTAAGGATCACTACTTTCACTTAGTGATATTAATGCGATCTTAGGCAACCTACTCAAGTCTCGCAATACATTAACTACCAGCATTGCCTTAGGTCTGGGATTATCGAAGTTCCTTATGTATGATCTAGCATAGCAGTAAACACATGAATGGCCACAGCCAGTATAAGGATTTAAAGTAAACTTGTGAGGACATGTGCATAGAGGCGAGGACCACGGATCAAACTCCCTAATTACTCTTAAGCCCCTTACCCGGACCATTCAACATCAACACCACATTTTAAGCTAGACATAATTTGAATATAATGTCCTGGCGCCGGGGGCGGGATTCGAACCCGCGCGCCCCGTAGGGGGCAGAGGGTCTCCCATGACGCGGATCGCCGGACTCGAGCCCTCCCCCTTAGACCGCTCGGGCACCCCGGCACCACGACTTAAAGTTTACTTTAGAGGTTATAACAGTTACATAATACTTGGTGTAGCCCATGAAAATAATGCTTAAAAATTAATTAAAAGTCCGGTGCTTCAACGATTTTACGTGCTAGCTCCCCAGTGATTCTGAGCTTACTTTGATGATTTGTTAGAAACTTCATTAATCTCTCTTTAGTCTTAGCCTTGCACTCACCACAGAGCATCTTACCTGTCCGGCAGTCCCAGTATAAGTTCTCCAGCTCTTTATCATCACTAATCAAGTGATAAGCATTAACTTCATATACCGGACACTTTTCGGGACGTCCGCCCAGTTTCCTCTGCTCTTCAGCTGTAGCCTGACCACCAGTAAGAGATCTCATGATCTTTTTACCTGCTTCTTCAGGATCATCAGTTAGTGCAATATAGGATTCTGGCCTTGAGGAACTCATTTTACCTCCATCAAGCCCTGTCATGAACCTATGGTAAGTTGATGCAGGCCTCCTAAGCCCTAACTCGCTAGAAAACCTATCTGCAATGTCCCTACTCAGCCTGAGGTGCGGGTCCTGGTCAGCTCCAACAGGCACCAGTACTACCTTAAATCCTCCAAAGTGCCTTAATTGTGGGTGCAATATGTCAGCAGCTTGAGTTAATACTGAAATTATTTTTCCTGGATCTACATCTTCACCATACAGCGCCTTCAGTTCAGCCATACTTACCTTTCTTGAGAATAGTTGTATTAGCCTGTAGTACTCCCTACTATAATTTGTTTGGAAATATATGTGTAGGTTCTTGGCATCTAATCCCAAAGCCAGGTAATTAGCAACATACTCATCGATTGCTGTCCTAATTAATTCACTTCTCCCTAACTTTCTTACCGCATAAGCTTCTGCATCAGCTATAGTAATGAATATTTCAGCACCTAACTTTTGGTAATATATGACTTGATCAATCACCATTTTATGGCCCAAGTGCATTCTGCCTGAAGGCATTAGACCTGTTAAGATTGCGAACCTCTCTTGATTCTCTAATGCCTTTAATACTTCCTCGAAATCTCTGTGCCCGAAAACTATTCCTCTTCTCATGAGCATGTGAGGCTCCGCAAATTTCGATAAGTCCTTCAGTATATCCTTAAAGGGTTTTATACCGAAGAATTTGAATAACTTGTCATATTCTCTTATTATTTCGGAACCCCAAGGATCTATGCGGAATTCCACAATAGGCAACACCTCATTATTTTTACTACCTCAGCTTAAATTAGTTACTTACTTAGTAACACCGTGCATTATACTTGTATTTACGATAAGTCAGTTACTTTATTTGAAGAGAGTGATATTAACTTGTTAAAGCAATTGAGTTTAGGCACAAAGCAACATTTTGAGGTTGATATTTATGGTGAGTGAAAGATACCACGGCAGGTTTTACAGTGGATTACATAGAGTTAGCACAGGAATCCCTGAGCTAGACGATGCGTTGGAGGGTGGTGTTCCTAAGGGCTCCTGGATAGCTGTAACTGGTGAGCCAGGTACAGGTAAGTCCATACTATGTATGCACTACGCTTATGCTGGATTAAGAAGTAATGATCCAGTAATATATGTCACCACTGAGGCCGAATTTAAGGATGTAGTAAGACAGGCTAAACAATTCAACATGGACTTTGACGAATATGAAATACACTACTTAGGTGGAGAGCCTCCTGTGAGGAGGCCGTGGCTTGTTGTTATCGATATATTTAGTCTATTAAAAACAGCAAAGCAGTTGACTGCTGACGCAGCTGAATTGGAGCGTAAGCGGAGATTTGCTGCACTAGATATTGAAACCTTGATAGCTGCTATTAATGAAGCTTACGCTATCTTAGGTGTCACCGATGAACGTCATAGGTCGCCAGTACGTCATGTCAGGCTGATTATAGATTCACTGTCTGCTTTCTGGGCTGATAAGCCAGCTATGGCACGTAAGTACTCTTATCAATTAAAGATAGCTACACATAGGGAAAATGTGACAGCATACCTAGTAAGTCAGTACGCTATGACTACTAAATCACTGGATTTCGAAGAGAAGGTTCTTGCCTACTCGCCTAAGGAGGATTCAGTCTTGAAGTTGACTGTCGCCGAATTAATTCATAAAAGATGCATGACCGCTACTTTAAAAATTCCTACATTTAATTTTAGGAGCAATAAGATTGAGTGGTGCTACTTAAAGGGTATAATAGTTCATGAAGCACCTAAGGAGCTATTCGAGGTAATTACAGAATCCGGTGGAAAAATAATTTTAACAAATGATCACTGCCTCTACTTCATTCCACGTTCAAGTTCTGTCAGCAAGGCGGTTTTGGGCAGGGCAGAAGACCTTAGTCCTGGAGATAAATTAATTACAATTAATCAGTTGCCTCCACTAAACTCAAGTGGAGGTGAAGTAAAAGTAGAGAAAATCACGTCCATACACGTAGTGCATCCCACAAGTAAGTATGTTTATGATCTTGCTGTACCACCTAACGAAAACTTCTTTGCCGGAACTGAACCGGTCTTAGTACATAATAGCACATTCGGCTTCGGACTAGAGCACATAGCTGATGGAGTAATTCATTTGTGGATGGATAATGTTGAGGAAGTTAAGGAAGTTAAGCGCTACTTGATAGTAAAAAAGATGCGGATGACGAGTCACTATATTAACGCATTTAAATTATCTATAATGCCTGGTAAGGGAATTATTCTAGAAAGACTCTAACTGCAACTTAATTTAGGGTCGGTGGTGCCGCGGCCGGGATTTGAACCCGGGTCACGGGCTATCCACGCAGGAATTGCTCGAAAGGCCCGCATACTTGGCCGGGCTATACTACCGCGGCACCCACTCATAGGATAACTCACTCCTTTTAAATTTTTGAAGGTGTGTTTATGGTGTCTCATACATATAGTTACAGAAGGAAAGAGTTTAACTGCTGATACGGTAGATGGTGGTGGAGGCGTCGTGAAGATAGCAAGTAGTAGCTTAAGGGTTAGAGAAATTAGGAAGCTAACAAGAATGCTGTCCGGTGTTACTGTTGTTGCTGTCATGACCGCTCCTTTTCCGTGTCCACATGGAAGATGTGCTTATTGCCCGGGCGGTCCTGACCTAGGTACTCCTCAGAGCTACTATGGTGACGAGCCCGCCTTAATGCGAGCTATAAGAAATAACTTCGACCCTTATGAGCAGGTGAGGGACAGACTTAATCAGTACCTATTCTTAGGTCACGTTCCAAGTAAGGCAGACGTAATAATCATGGGAGGTACGTTTACTGCTCTGCCATGGAACTATAAGCTGTGGTTCGTTACGAACGTATTTGAGGCTTTTAATAGGTTTCCTGAACCTAAGCCTAAGATTCTTCCATCACTTGAGGAAGCTCATGCTAGAAATGAAACAGCAAAAATCAGAGTTATTGGTTTAACTTTTGAGACGAGGCCTGATTGGGCTAAAGAGAGGTTCGCTGATGAAATGCTGTATTTAGGAGGAACAAGAGTCGAAATAGGTGTTCAAAGCATATATGATGACGTATTAAGAAGAATCGAAAGAGGTCACACTGTTAGAGATATCGTGGAGGCGACACAGGTCCTTAAGGACTCAGGCTTTAAAGTAGTATATCATATTATGCCAGGGTTACCTGGATCTGACATTGACAGAGATCTCGAGATGATTAAGGAGTTATTTAGTAATCCTGACTTCATGCCTGACATGCTGAAGATTTATCCAACATTAGTAATTAAAGGAACGAAACTTTATGAGTGGTGGAGGAAGGGTGAGTATAAAGCTTTAGATGAAAATGAGGTAATTGAATTAATTTCTGAAATGTACAAGTATATACCTAAGTGGGTACGTGTAATGAGAATTCAGCGAGATGTGCCAGCTCAGTACATTGAAGCAGGTCCTAAGAAGGGTAACTTAAGGGAGTATGTTGAGCGCAGAGCCCTTGAGAAGAATGTGAGGATTAGGGAAATACGCTTCAGAGAGGTCGGAAGAGCTATATATAAGAGAGATGTACTTCTAAAGAGAATAGCAGTAACTAAGGAGTACTATGAAGCAAGTAAGGGAATAGAAGTATTCATAGCTGCTGAGGACCCTGTAAATGATGTACTTGTAGGTCTACTAAGGCTGAGGATTCCTTCAGAAAAAGCGCATAGACGTGAAATTGACTCGCGAACAGCTATCGTGAGAGAACTGCATGTATACGGACCTCAGGTACCTATCGGGCATATTGATCCTTTAGGGTGGCAGCACAAAGGTTGGGGACGTAAGCTCTTGGAGGTAGCTGAGGAAGTTGCTAAGTACGAGTTTTCAGTAAGAAAAATACTAGTGCTCTCTGGTGTGGGTGCACGAGAGTACTATAGGAAGCTGGGTTACTTTAGGCCTAGCAGCTCACCTTACATGACTAAGTTCTTGGTTCATTAATAACTAAATCAATATAATCTTCATTTAAGAGCAATAATTAAATTATTATGAGGTGCTTTTGTCTTCCTCGACTTTGAATACGTACTATATAGCAGGGCCCTAGGCCTTACGTACTTCACTACCATATTCCTCAGTTCGTTAAGCGTATAAAGATAGTAAACTCTTAAGTAATATGCTCCTTTTCTTTTCCACGGCACTAAAATCCTCCTAGGAAACATGTAAGGATTCATTATTCTTATTAAGTAATTTCTGATGATTTGAATCAGGAACCTTACTTGCCATGGTGACCAGGTTGTTACTACAATTAACCCCAAGCTACGTAATACTCTAGAAATCTCACTTAGTACAATCTTAATTTCTCTTGGATTAAAGTGATGAAGTGCTGCAATTGAGATTATTGAGTCAAAAGATTTTTCTCTAAAAGGTAGGTTTCGCATATCACCTGCTACGAAATCTATTAATAATTTACCACCATACACTCTCTGACCGATCTCAAGCATCTTCACCGAAATATCAAGACAAACTGCATATTCCGCATTACCTCTTCTAATTACCTCTGCTCCATTAACGCACGGACCTGATCCCAAGTCGGAAATTCTTCTACCCTTAACTAGCTTAACAATAGGCCATGCTCTGGCACGCCAGTGAACATATCCTTCCGCAATCTCGTCATAAACACTAATAATGTCTACCTTATTCTTCAATGACTTTACTTTCACACAATTTCACTCAAGAAATAATGTACTTAAACATCCAATATAAGTTAGTTCAGCCAGTTGTAACAAATAAACTTCCGCTAAAGTTTCCAGATTAAGACTTATTCAGCAGTAATTAGCCCCGATACACTTAATTCTTTGTTATACAAAGTAATTAACGTAACATATCTATTCAGGTGCCTATATAATGAAGCATATTACCCCCATAATATACATACACATAAACAATATGCTTAGTAAGGAATTCAACGCTAAGTCTGTCCTAATCACCTCTGTTAGGCATTGCCAAGTAACTGAGAATAAAAGAAGGCAATATTGCTTCAGGGCCCTCATAGATTTAGCTGACGGTAGATCAGCTATCGTTGAGGGGATTTACTCATCAAGCTTACGTGACGCAGGTGACCCTAGAAAAATTATCAAACCACCCTCATTAACCATTCTGAAAATAATACCCAAGGATTAAGTAAGAACTTTTATTCTTGGTGCGGGGGGTGGGATTTGAACCCACGCAGGCCTACGCCAGCGGGGCCTCAGCCCGCCCCCTTTGACCTAGCTCGGGCACCCCCGCCCAAAATCAAACAACAAAAACACCTAATAAGCCTTACATTAGGAGGAGGTAGCAGGTACCATGGTTGGAGAAGCTAAGATATTTCATACATTAATTTCTCCTAGTCAGGTAATGAACGTACTTAGTAGGTATGTAAACTTAAGTCCTCCAGGTATTGAGATAGTAGATATCACACAATCCTTAGGACGTGTTTTAGCTGAGGATGTAGTTGCCCCTCATGACGCCCCACCTTATGACAGGTCAGAAGTTGATGGTTATGCTGTTGTGTCACATGATACGTTTGGGGCTGATGAAGATAACCCCATAAAACTGCATCTGGTTGGGAGAGTTAAGATAGGTGAAGCATCATCATTTGATGTTAAGCCTGGAACATGCTCTGAAATAGATACAGGTGCTACCGTTCCTCGAGGTGCTGATGCTGTAGTTATGGTGGAGTTCACGAAAAAATTAAGCAGTAATGAAATAGTTATCTATCGCTCCGTAAGTCCAGGAGAAAACATAGCATTTACTGGTACAGATATCGCTAAAAACGAGGTTGTTCTCAGGGAAGGTACGCTAATTACACCAAAAGAGATTTCAGTATTAGCAGCTGTTGGAGTAAGTAGGGTAAAGGTTTATAAGAAAATAAAGGTAGGTGTTTTATCTATTGGGAGCGAGCTTGTAAGTCCAGGCTGTGAGCTTAAGCTTGGCAAGGTATTTGATGTAAATCAGTACTTAATCACTGCTACATTAAGTAGGTTAGGAACCGTTGTTAAGGCTTATGGCATTCTACCAGATAGCGAAGATATAATAAAGAATGCTCTTGACATTGCACTAAATGAAAACGATGTTGTAATTACATCAGGAGGCACATCCGCTGGAGTTGAGGACATTACGTACAGAGTCGTTAATAAACTTGGAAAACCTGGAGTAGTAATTCATGGACTTAAGATAAAGCCAGGAAAACCAACGTTTATTGCCGTAATAGGTAAAAAGCTGATTATTGGCTTACCCGGCTTCCCATTATCTGCTGCTATAGTATTTCACTATGTGGTCAAGCCTTTACTCCTTAAAATGATGGGACTCAAAAATGTTGAATTACCATACATAGAAGCTGAATTAAGTACAAAGATCATAGGATCTAAGGGAAAGTTAACTTTAATTCCAGTAATAGTTACCAGGAGAAGTGGAATAATTTACGCATGTCCTATACCAGTGCGTTCAGGATCCATACGCACGCTACTTACTGCTGATGGTTTTGTTGAAGTTCCCGAAAATACTGACATTCTTAAACCACACACGCGTGTTAAAGTTCTCCTTTTTTCAGAAACATTAAAAATATCTGAGTTAATAGTCATGGGAAGTCACGACTATGTACTTGAAAGAACGATTGCACATGCGTGTTGCAGTAAGAATGTCAAGATAATTAATGTAGGCTCTCTAAATGGTATTTTAGCTGTAAGTGAAGGTGTGGCAGACTTAGCTGGCATACATCTATTAGATCCTGAAACATTTAAATACAATGTACCTTACATAATACGTCTCGGCTTAAGGGATAAAGTAATACTCGTCAGAGGGTATCTAAGAGAAGTAGGCTTAATTGTTGCTAGAGGAAATCCTAAAGGTATTAGCGGCATTAGGGATTTGCTACGCAATGATGTCGTAATGATTAATCGCAATAAAGGCTCCGGGACTAGAACACTTCTCGATATGAAGCTTAGAGATCTAGCTCGCGAGCTTAACGTAAAATTTACTGAATTAATAAGAAAAATACGCGGTTACAGTTATGAAGTGACAACTCACACAGCTGTTGCCGCTGCAGTAGCGCAGGGCCGTGCTGACGTAGGCTTGGGAATAAGATATGCTGCCGAGCTATATGGCTTAGACTTCATAAAATTAGGTGACGAACTATTCGATATCGTTATTAATAAGGGAAGCATAAACAATGAGTGTGTGAATAAATTAATACATTTCATGAAGAGCAGTGAATTCAGGAAATTACTCAATGAATTCAAAGGATACGCTCCACACGAAAATACAGGCAATATATTAGAGTTGTAGGTGTGCATAGCACATAAAGCTTATAACAAACAATAATATCTTCTCATAACGGGCCGGTAGCTCAGCTGGAAGAGCGCCGTCCTCGCATAGGCCGTTAATTTACGGCCTAGAGAGCGGCGGAGGTCCCGGGTTCAAATCCCGGCCGGTCCACCAATCCAATAGATGCTACATTAGCTATTCTTGGACATGTTCTTACGTACATTACCTGCTTAACTATTTAGATGGGATTAGGCTCTGGTACTTTCTTAAGCTGCTCTAGTACATACTTCCTTAGTTCATGAGGTGATGGAAGTTTCCTTACCAATTTCCCTTCATCCAGCCACTTTATAAAGACGTCCTCAGTACACTTACTTGATTTCTCATTCCATGGTACAATTTCATAATTAAGGACATCACACCTATAAACTTTCTTAGCTCCTGGCAATTTACCGCGCTTAGAAATCGGTAGCCATTCACCGTTTCTCATTACTTCGACAATATCCATGCTCATGTCTACGTGCGGTGGATGCGTAATTGCTGTCCCTACACCAAACATATCAACTACATCTCTCAATTCAATTACTGCTTTTTCACTAATACCACCACTAACAACTATCTTAACATTCTCACAACCTTGAAGCCTTAGAACCCACTTCACTTCCTCAATTAATTTCTTAAAATCACCACGTCTTGACCTAGGTGTGTCGAATCTGATGCCATAGAGTCTTTTTCCAAGTGCTTTGACCGCTTCAAGAGCCTCAACCCTCTCATCATTAAATGTATCTATGAGTGCTATCCTAGGTACGCTAGAGTCTATAACCTCGTCGAAAGCTCTCCACGCACTAGTACTATCACCAAATACGATTATTAGTGCGTGAGGCATAGTACCAGACGGCTTTATACCAATAAATTCCTCACTAATAGTCCCTGAGACGGCATCAACACCCCCTATATATGCTGATCTGTCTAGCATTGGTGCTATTGCTGGATGTGCTCCCCGCAAACCGAAGTAGAGGATGGCTTTATCCATAGCTAACCTCTTAAACCGCGCTGCCCTAGTTGCAATTGAGGTGGCATGTCTTAAAATACCTAGCAAAGGTGTTTCTAACTCACAAATGTCGTAATATCTACCTTCAACAAGCATTACTGGAAACCCACCCTTAATGAGGGTTCCCTCAGGAATAGAATAAACTGTTACTGGACGCTGCGAAAGAAGCTTAAGAGCCTCCTCCAAACCTGCATAAACAGCCCAATCATAGCCTCTCGGCAAATCGCCTGTATGAATCTCCATTCTCACCTTTATGTTGCTTAAGCCCTTAGCTTCAATAATCTTTTTCGTTCTAACGAAGTATATGTCGGTAACCCTTCCTTGCAAGATGTCTTTTTCAGATGCCACATAGAGCTTCAATTTACTCACCTATAGTGAACTTGCTAGTATCTCCTCTATAGCCTGCTTATCAGCACTTCGCGGTGCATTCTTTATTAGTACGCTCATAAATTTAACAGTATACTCCGCTAGTACTTTAATGTCATCTTTTGATATATTAAAGTCACTTAACCGCTTATCTAATCCTAATTTCTTTTTAATGTATTCCATAAATTCTACAAAACTACGTGTTACATCATCACCTATACTCCAATTAAATACTTTTAGTACCTCCCTAACCTCATTTTGTACTGCTGGAGCAGTATACTTCGCCCATGCGGTAGCTATTAATGCTAATCCTACACCATGATGTATATTTGGGTAAAATGCACTTATTGAATGCTCTATAGCATGCAGGAGCCCTGTTCTGGATTGATCTATAGCATATCCAGCACATGTAGATGCCCAAAGAAGCCTCGTTCTTACATCAATGCTGCTGTAGCCTTCAGGCAACTTATCTATTTCACTAGCTATGCTTCTCAGAGCCTCAAGAGCAAATAATTTACTTACCGCATTAGACCGCGCAGCAAAGAGAGCTTCAAGAGCATGTGAAAAAGCATCAAATACTGTCGCTGAACTTATGGTGCTTGGTAAACTCAGGGTAAGTTCAGGATCTACTATCGAGATTCTTGGATATATATATTCTGAAACTATAGCTAACTTAGCCCTAAGTTCAGGCTCTGTAAGAACAGAGAATTTGTTAACTTCGGTGCCTGTCCCGTGCGTTGTTGGTATAGCTATTAATGGCAAAGCGCCTGAACCCTTTCTTATGCCTAGTATGTAATCTCTAGCACTTCCACCACTATATGATACCATAGCGACAGCCTTAGCAGCATCAATTGCCGACCCACCCCCTATAGCGATTAATCCATCGGGTCGCTCTTCTTTAACTACAGCAACTAAATCGTCAATTAAGTCTGTTGTAGGGTTAGTAAATACTTTATCAAGAACTATAGATGTTATTCCCCTACCCTCCAGGGATGACACTAATCTATCTATATAGCCATACCTTCTCATAGATCCTCCTGCTGTAGTGATTATAGCTACCTTGCGCAATCCTAGTGATAGAGAGTACATACCTACCTCATTTAGCTTTCCTCTCCCATAGATCAGCCTCGTCGGAACACAAAATACAAATGTATATTCATTCATCACTTACACCCCGCTTAGAAAATAGAAGTAGTAGTATTTACTATTTTACGTCATAGAGCACATCATACCCTACTCTCCTTCAACCATCTCCTAATTAACATTACCTCCTCATTTGTCAGGAGCCCGAACTCTAGGTAATCAGCTAATTCATTTAAGAAGTTACGAATATCGAATACTTGAACGGATTCCTCACTAAACTCCAATATATAATCGCTCAATTTGACAAGCTCCATAGCTCTACCATCTTTTAAAGATATGACTAATGTTGGTACATTAAGATGATCTATTGCAGTCTTAACTATACAAAAATCGCAGCCTTCATAAAGTCTCAATTCTTCAAACCTTATTATACCTCCCACATCTTTTTCTCTACAGAAGCCCCTACATTCCTCATATAGTTTTAAGTAATTGGTGTTTATGTAATCTTCAAGTTCTTGAAGTCTCATAGACTACACCACAATTCACTTTTATTGCCCATTATTATATCATAAATTTAGGTATATTGCTAGGGTCTACCCACCTCTTAGGCTTTAGACCCGTAAGTTCAAGTAGCTTCTTAACATGCGGGTACATGATTACTAGCTCCCAGTCAACCTCAACTAACTCAGGACTTATCTCAGCCAACCTCGTAACAAACTTCGCAATATCTCTTTCACTGCTAAATGAGATCATAGCAGCCGCATATACCTCATAACCCGGTTTTAATCCAGCATTAATTAGGTTCTCTAATGCCTTAAATTGTAATTCAAAGTACTCTCTACCAGCTCCAGTTAACATATGGAATTCATCGGCCGTCACTCCTTTAAATGAAACCCTAACTACAACATTTGAAAAGCGAGCCAGCTCCTTTGCATAATTACTATCGTAGCCTAAGAGTATGCCGTTTGTCTCAACTATAAAGGTAAATCCATTATTCTCAACTATTTTAATAAGATCTAGTAGGTGCGCTCTAGAAATGGTTGGTTCACCACCACTAATTCTTACCTGTGAATAGTGATTAGCCTTAGCTATTTTAATAAGCTTCTCGGCTGCCTCCTCAGGTGTTAATAGCTTGCCTAAGTTATATCTATCTTTAAAGCGCCAGGACCAACAGAATTTACACTTCATATTGCAGCCTATTACGTCACCTGTAGCAATTCCTCCATACCATCTACCGCCTCTGAACCTGTAGTATCGCCTGAGTTCAGTGCTTCCTATAACTTTAGTTACGTACTCTTTTACTTTATCTGCTATTCTTACGGGGTCGTAACCCTTACTCACTTTTCTCACTTCCAGGCTTTACATTATATAGTTCTTTTCGTCTGGCTTCTAATAATAAGGGCTCTATTCCCATAAATTCTGCCGCACACATTAATCTCGCCTTAGTATTCGCACTATATCTCATTACCTCATCAAAGAACTTTCTGTAAGTAAGATCTCTTAGTAAGTGATGATCCGCAACAACTACTACGTTATTTAAATATGAAATTATTTTTGCCATGTTTGAAACGGATTTATTGATTATTTCTTCAGTAAAGTGCTGACCAACCAAGTAGGTAGGTGGTCCATCAACAATGATTAAGTTAGGCTTATTTCTTAAAATAAAATTGACAGCATCATTTGTTACAGGGCCCTCAACATCTGATGTATGTATAATCCGGTACTCACCGTTGTCTATTAGTACTTCAGTTACGTAACCAAGCCTAGCATCAATCCCATGCGGAACAGGCTTCGATAGTAATATCCTTGTCCTACCGTAGGTAAACTCTCTACCATCACCAATAATTATCTTCTTAGCTTTGTCCTTAATTAACCTAATAAATCTAGAAGCCCTTATTCGCTGAGAGACATTTATATTATTTTGTGGATCCTTTAAAATCACAGTCTTGCCTTTATATATATCAATCGGAACGTGCTTTCCGGGATCGTGATGATCATAGTGGTAATGAGTTAGTATAATTATATCTACATCTTTGGCCGCTTCATATATTTCTGAGGCCACAAATTCAAGTTGCTGTAACTCACGCGGATGAGGCCTGAGCGAGAATCTCCAGGGAGCTAAGGAAACAGCTGGATCAATAAAAATGCTTATGTCATCTGTATATATAGCACTTGCCATCGATCTTACTCCAATGCTATCGAACCCGATAAGTCGTACTTCCACTAACACGCACCTTAACCATTTATTCCCTATAAAAATTCTCGCTATGTAGACTTTTTAAGTTAGTAAAGCTGACTGCTATATTTATTACATAAGCAGAAGCTTTCTCAACTTACTTATTACTTCTAGATAAAAACTGTTAGTACATTTAAAGTCCAAAAACTCCAGTCCACTATACTATTGAAGTTCTTGCTACTGGTTTATTTTATCCAAATAGTGATGATATTCCTTCAGCAATTTCCTCTTCACTAACCTCCTCCTTCTCTTCCTCTTCCTCCTCTTTCTTCTCCTCAGCTGGAGCTGCTTGAGGCTGTGGCACTTGAGCAGGCGCAACGGCGGGTGCAACCGGCATTGCTGTAGCTTGCTTAATTACCTCATCAATATTAACTTCTTTAAGGGCTGCTACAACCATCTTTATTCTAGCTTCATCTACCTGTATGCCTGCCACCTCTAGTATTTTCCTCAGATTCTCCTCATTCACCTCTTTACCTGCTGAGTGAAGTAATAGTGTCGCATAGACGTACTCCATACTCCCCACCGGTTATGTTGGGGATTGGGAATATTTAAGCGTTAGTGGTATATTGCCCTGAGTTCTTCTAATCTTCTTCTAACAACACTCCTCGAGTGTTCATAGTTTATTATGGCTGCCATTACGGATGCGGCCCTCTCAGGCATGGGGTACGCTGGGATACCATTAGCATTTAACTTAGTTATGGCCCAGTAACACTCTTCACCTCCTATTAGCGTGAGCACTAAGGGTTTTGCTAGCCCTCCCATAGACTTAATCTCATTAATAAGCATGCTCGCTATAACCGTAGGGTCGGTGACCGCAGTCTGACAATATATCCCTAATACTGCTCCAACATCGGGATTCTTTAGTGCTGAAATTAACGCCCTAACATAGCCTTCATTACTTATCATTCCAGTTACGTCAATAGGATTACCTAAAGATGCAAATGATGGAAGGAAGGTCCTTACCTCTTGAACCAAAGATTTAGGAGGTGCTGCTAGTCTTATGCCATTTTCTGCTAATGTATCAGTTACTAAAACACCAGCACCACCGCCGTTAGTTACAACTACTAATGAACCTCCCTTATATTCCGGTAAGTAAGAAATGGCCCTAGCCCAGTCAAAAGCTTCCTCAACTGTTCCAGCTTGAAGTATTCCTGCCTGCTTAAATGCCGTTGAATATATCACAACGTTACCTGCTAGCGAACCTGTGTGCGAAGCCACAGCCTTAGCACCGACCTCGGTCCTACCAGCTTTAATTACTACGATCGGCTTCTTTCTAGTTACTTCTTGGGCAATACTTACGAATTTTTTGCCGTCTTCAACCCCTTCAAGGTATATTAATATTACCTTAGTGTTCGGGTCATCAATGAAATACTGCAGTAGATCTGCATCGTCTATATCAGCCTTATTGCCAACACTAACTATTGCTGATATTCCTATACGTTCAACAATAGTCATGCCCATTAATGCTATGCCTAGAGCACCTGACTGTGTAATAAACGCTATTTGACCTGGTATGACATTAGTTGGACCAAATGATGCATTAAGCCTCGATGGAGTGTAAACTACACCAAAGATATTTGGTCCTAATACTCTTATACCATGCTTTCGTGCCTTCTTAACGAGTTCCCTTTCTAGCTCGACGTTACCTACTTCTTTGAAGCCTGAAGCTATTACAGCAGCTGCCTTAACTCCTATTTCACCAGCTTCTTCCATTACGTCAATGGTGTACTTTGCCGGCACCGACACTACAACTAAATCCACGGGCTCCTTTATTGCTGATAGGCTTGGATACGCCCTTAAGCCTAAGATACTATCTGCTTTAGGGTTTACTGGATATACCTTACCTTTAAATCCATACTTCACTATATTTGCAAGAATCTCATAGCCTATCTTACCTGGTTGTCTTGAAGCTCCTACTACTGCTACCGATTTAGGCCTAAATAATGCTCCTATAGACTCACTCACAGCTTGCCCTTAAGTCTCTACGAAAACCAGATTTTAAGAATATTGTTTTACCTAATTTAGGCAATTGCTACTATCAAGCCTCAGGAGGTTTTATGTGAATAGAGTAGATGCTTTCCAACATTTTAGACACAATCCGTCTTAACATATTTGTGGCCCTTACTTTACCGATTCTGTACTCCTCGAATATTTTATCCCAGCCCCATCCCTGAAGAACCCTGGCTATAGTCACTATTCCTTCTTCCTCACCCAATATGCTGCTCAAGCCCATGAATAAGAACTTTTTAGATAGCATTGAAACCGCATCGCATACGGACTCAAATGTCATGATACCTGAGACATAAACCTTTAATCTCTCGACTTGAGTTGGTGTTAAATCTATTTTAGCTGCGTAGTCCTCATTCCGGAGTTGCTTCTTAATCATAATATATGCTGTATCTGGCTCGAAGTCATAGTAGACCGCATGGAGGCTCTCGATGAATTTAATGGAAAATTCGCTATTTCCTATTTGAACTAGCTTCTTCCACTGTTCACTTAATGGATAAATCACCAATGCTGTGTATTCGCCGCTAATAGGATTCCTATCGGGCGATACATGAAGAATTTTAAACCCGTTTTTCAACCAGAAATTAATCAGTTCCTTACTTACGCCAAAACCAGCACCTACCCAATCATATCCTCGTTCTCTAGCTTCTTCAGTAATTTTCTTGAGTAGATAAGAACCTATACCTCTACCTTGAACATCTATGTGGACCGCTATTCTAACTATTCTCCAGCCAAGACCTCTGCCAAACTCCCTCAATCTCAAATGTTTAAGCAACCTATCGGGAATTATGTTACCGGGTATTTTACCGCCGACAAGTAATTCATCGATTAGGTTATCAGGTATTCTGCCTTCCTCCGCCAATTGTACAGCAGCCACAATCTTGCCTGACTTCCTAAGTTTCAGTGCTCTTATACTGTGATGCGGTGCATCAGCTATTCTAGCTAGGTCATCCGGCTCGTTCCTATAATGTGCTAGCACGTAAATACCAAATAATGATCGAAGTTCTTTCTCACCCCTCTTCGAGAATAAGTACTCTGGATCATACTTGACATAATCGAAATTTGCTTCCTCGATCTCTTTAATGTCATCCTCATTCAGAGAATCTGGTTCAGCATCAAGTAGCAGTACATCAAATTGAAACTTTTCTATGGGGTCATCCGCTGAATATCTTATTGGTTCCTTCATTTCATACATTATAAGCTCTGTTTTCGGATCCTCCCTTAATCTCTTAAGAAACCTTATTGAGAAGCCCCTGCCTGCACCCTCATATCCGTGAATTGTGGTTGCGAATACCGTTCTCGAGTACTTAAGCCAGATTTTATGTAGAAGCGGAACCGGTATGCCTGCTGCCTCATCAACAACTACCACATCTACATTTAACCTGAGTACCGTGTAGGGTTGCCAGTACTCTATACTAAATCTATCACCCTTAATTTCGATAATGTTCTCCTCTTTTCTTATTACCTTGTACTTTAGGCCCAGTGTTCTAGCTGCTTTACATGCTAAGTCCATTAAGGATTGAACCGACAGCGGGTCTCTTGCTGTTACAGCGATTCTAACCTTATTTTTGCGTTTAAGGAATTCTTTGATTAAGCCGACTATACCTATACCTACAGCTGAAGATTTCCCCCTACCTCTATCGGCCGTAATAACAAGAGCTATGCGTCGTCTTTTTCTAATTTTTGATAACAGATGCTTTTCTATTAACTTAATTACACTTACTTGATCCTGTGTAAGAGCTAATTCATATAATTCCTTATCAAAGGTAATTTCTTTGGGTATCTCAATAGGTTTAGTAGATTCTCTTAATTTTTCAAAAAATCTCTTAGACCATCCGGACTTTAATAATTTGCCTTTATCTGAGTCAAATACATATATTCCTTCATGTTCCATCAACTTCCTGATAAACCACTTAGTAAAAACATATCTTGGTTCTGGATGATTAGGCACAGTCAAGTTCATTCTAAATATAGTTTTTGCATATATCCATTCATTAACTGGAGGCGCCATATATATTATAAGGCCTCCACCTTCAACAATGCCCATTAATCTCCCAACATCATTAGGCTTTAGGTCATTTACTAGATCCATTATAAGGACTTGAAATGTCGTCCCTAAGTATCTGCTGCTGATCTCATAAACAGCGGTAACTAAGTTTATATTGCTGTTCTTCTTTAAAACCCTCTTAATTATTTCGGCTCTTAATCTAGCATCCGGAAACTCATCATGATATACATAAAGTACCTTCACCTCAGTATTTTTTTCTTTTTTAGCTACCTTTTTTATGCGCTTATGATATCTGAGCACAACCTCAGCTGCTAAGCCTGCTAGCTTAATGTCGTCCTTACCAGTAAGAACCACCAATCTACGCTGCCTATACTTTACTATGTTCTTTATGTCACTACTTAATTTCTTGATTAAATTGCGGTAGTCCTCGGTAACTACCTCCCGCAGCTTTTCACGTACATAAGAAAACTTTGGTAGCTTAGACATATGCTAAACACCGCTACTTGGCCGTCTGCTATTGCCTTCATCGTATTGTACTTTAAGGTTATTAGTTTTAAGGTTGCATGTACTGAAATGCTGTATTTCAAATTGTATTAAAAGCCTTAACTGCATATTGTTTCGGCTGTACTATATTATCATCTTCTTTAACTCCTCAAATGTTCTGCGGTACCTCTCCATAACCTCCCTACTGAGTGACGGCTTTACCGCTTTCAGTGCCTGCATAAAGTACTTCATTGATACTGGTCTAGCCTCAAATTTCTCTCTAAGTGCAAGTACCACAGCTTCTCTTACTAGAGCTTCTAAGTCAGCACCAGAATAACCCTCAGTTAAATCTGCCAGCTTCTCTAAACTGACGTCATCAGCCAATGGCACTTTACGAGTATGTACCTTAAGAATTTCTAGACGTGCCCTTCTATCTGGCGGTGGTACATATATAACTCTGTCGAACCTGCCTGGCCTGAGTAATGCGGGATCTAGAATGTCCGCACGATTAGTCGCACCAATAACTACAACATTCTTGAGTGTCTGAATACCGTCCATCTCAGCTAATAACTGGTTAACTATTCTGTCAGTTACTGCAGTGTCATGCCTCATGCCTCTGGCAGGTGCTATTGAGTCTATTTCGTCGAAGAATACTACTGCTGGAGCAACCTGCCTAGCTCTTCTGAAGATTTCTCTTATTGCTTTTTCTGATTCTCCTACCCATTTGCTTAGTATTTCTGGTCCTTTTACTGCTATGAAGTTTGCTCCTGACTCAGTAGCTACGGCCTTAGCAAGTAAAGTCTTACCACAACCAGGAGGACCATAAAGTAGGACGCCTCTCGGCGGCCTAATTCCCATCTTCTCAAATATCTCAGGACTCTTCAGTGGCCACTCAATAGCTTCCCTCAACTGCTGCTTAACATCCCCTAAACCACCAATATCCCCCCACCTAACCTCAGGAACCTCAACAAGAACCTCCCTCATCAATGTTGGATGCACTAGTTTCATGGCATCCAGAAAGTCCTTTTTAGTTACCTTTAACTTCATGAGCATATCTGGCGGTATTG
>CAYZJX010000009.1:0-21185 GCA_964479035.1 uncultured Desulfurococcaceae archaeon | reverse complement strand
AAAAGCAGTTCTAGATGGCAAAATTCGTGAAGGTGATGTCATAGTGATAAGGTACGAGGGACCTAAGGGAGGTCCAGGAATGAGGGAGATGCTTTCAGTAACAGCTGCGGTTGCAGGAATGGGCATGCAGGAGCATGTAGCACTAGTTACTGATGGCAGGTTCTCTGGTGCATCTAGAGGGCTGAGCATAGGTCACGTATCGCCTGAAGCAGCAGTCGGAGGACCCATAGCTCTCGTAAATGATGGTGATGAAATACTAATAGACATACCCAATAGACGAATAGATATTCTAGTTCCTGCTACAGAGCTTGAGGAGCGTAGGCATAGGTGGACCCCGCCGAAGCTGCGAGTGAGAGGTCACTTAGCAAGGTACATAGCGCATGTGACGTCTCCTGTAAGTGGTGCGGTCCTAGAGTCCTGGTCCATGGTTTGATGAGGAGCGCGAGTCATACTCTACAAAACCCAACTAATTTTATCTCCTCACCACACCTAGGACACTTATTTCCGTTCACTAAGTTACATGAAATAATACCGTAGTGAGTCCTCTTAATTAACACTTCACCGCAGTTTGGACACTTAGTGTACAGGAACTCCAAATATTCTGTATTACCTATGTAGACGTACTTAATCCCCATTTTCTTCGCCTTCATGTATGCTTCTACTAGCTTACTCATTGGTGTAGGCAGCTCCGTATACTTGTAAGCTGGATAGTACCTGTTAATGTGTAATGGAGTGTCAACACCCAAGTACTTAATGTGTGAGTTAAGTACCCACTCAATGCAGCTGTCCCAGTCATTAGCTCCAGTTACTATGAGGAATACAGCCTCCACGTGAATTCCGAGCTCCAGAGCATACTTAGCTGTTTCGAGTACCTCCCCGAAATTACTTATCCCCACGTATTTCCTGTAGGTTTCAGGACATCCCTTAATATCTATGTTTATGGCGTCAAGTCCTACCTCTTTAAGTAGCTTCAGCGCATCCTTACTTAATGAACCATTACTTACCATAGTTGTGTAGAGTCCTCTAGACTTAGCCAGCTTGAAGACATCCAATAAGTACTCCAGATGCACTGTCGGCTCATTGAAGCTGGCACAAACACCGTCATCACCCCATCTTAACGCTAGATCAATAACCTTCTCTGGCTCAATAACTTCTGTGTCCCTCTTAGGAGGCCTCGCCTTGCTAAGGGACCAGTTCTGACACCAAGGGCAAAGAAAGTTGCAGCCCCAGCCACTGAAGGTTGTTGCTGAAGATCCAGGCCAAAAGTGAAAGAACGGTTTTATCTCTATGGGTCTAGACTCAATGGCTGACACCATACCGTATCCGACATTATATAATACACCGTCTATGTTTTCATAGTTGCCGCAGAGGCCTGTTAGTCCTGGTGGTATGGAGCAGCCACGAATACATGTTCCGCACTGAACCCTACCGCCAGGTAACTTAGTCTGAAGTACAGCTCTTTTAATATTACCACCAAAGTAGGATTTGCAGCAAAGTATATTTGCTCTATTTAGTTTCATTAAGATTAAAAATAATGAATGAACCTACTTATGATCAATAATAATACCACAAGATATTAGTATTATTTTATGATTTAAGAAATACGCCTACTGGAGAAATCTACTTCTTAAGTTCCTTTACAAGCGACTCTATGAATTCTTTCTTATTAACTACTACTCTCTCATGAATGCCGTGCCCTATTTTCTTATCTCCCCACCAGGCCTCAAGCCAGTATATTATTCTCCTTCTGTCAATGCTCAGTACTTCAGCTCTGATCTCTATCTCAGCACCTACTGGAGCAGCCTTCAAATGTCTTATATTAACTAATGTTCCTACGGTCGTTTGCTCTTCAGACAGGTACTCATCCGTGAAGGCTCTGCAGGTTTCCTCCATGAACTGTATTAGTGATGGCGTCGATAGTACTTCGACGTTTCCTGACCCCACGTGCTTAGCTGTGTGTTTTTCAGTAACTTTAAACTTCCTACTGAACATTAATCCTTTACTTAACTGCTGCATTTCGTACTCACCATGAATTTTTACTAGCTAATTGCTTTTATTCCCTTCTCAGTAACTTCATATATTTTTCTGCGCCTACCTTCAACGATCTCCTCAGCAACAACTCTAACCATACTTAAGCTCTCTAATTCCTTCATATGTTGATATAGTGCCCTCAAACTTATTCCTAAACCTCGAAACTCTTTAATAATTTTCCATAGTGCATAAACATGGAGTGGACCGTGTATTGCTAGAATTTCCAAGATTAATGCTTTAGTAAAGCCTATTTTTTGTATATCCGTTAACTCTATGAATTTATTTATTAATGCCCTTAATGTAGCTGTATCTGCTAAAGCTGCACTTGTAACGATAGCTACAATACTTGACTTCCTATCAAATCTGCTGCTCTCCTTAATTAATGCGGCAATAGATGCCGCACCAGCAGGTTCGGCCAGCACACCCTCGCTTTTAGCTAGCAATTTCGCAGCTTCTACGATGTCTTCCTCACTTACCTCGACAATAAAACCTCCGCAGTCTTTAATAGCCAACTTAACTAAGTCCCACAAAAGCGGCTTTTTAACAGCTATATCTTTCATTAGTGGGGAATCATGTCCTCCCTTAACACCTATAATTACAGTATCACCCCCTAACTCTCTCAATGCAATCCATAACATTGTGTAAAGTCCCCCATCACCTATAGGAACTACTAGGTAGTCAGGATGCTTCTTTAATGCGTAAAATATCTCATAGTAAATTGTTCTGTAGCCTTCAAGTAAGTACGGATTCTGCGGAGTAACAGGCATTACATATTCTGACTCATGCCTTAATGCTTTCTTAACCGCCTCCTCATATCCTGAAACAAATACTACTTTATCTGATAACAAAAGAGTTTGATATGCTTTTGAAGGTGCCGCTGACAGTGGAAGATAAGTAAGTGACTTCAGTTTAACTCTTCTGCCATAAGATGCAACAGATATTCCTAAGTCACCTAGTGAGGCAATAACCACTTTCCTAATTTTAAAGCTTACTGCTGCTGAAGTTAAAGTTGCTGATCCTCTATCAAGAAACGTACCAGTAGGGTTTCTGGATTCGTTCTTAATGAAAACATTAGCTGAACCTACAATGTCACTAATACCCACCGACTTAATTAGTGGTGTATTTCCTTCACCTAGAGTTACTGTGCTTGAGCTACTCATCAGGTAATTTCGCCAAGACCACACACCAGCATCATTACTCTTAATTAATTTTTGCACCTTTTCAACTGTAGGAATTAAAGTCCCACCACAGGCAGGGCACCTCAGTATGTAACTTCTTGGATCCTCCACTGCTCCACATCTTAAGCACTTCAGTACAAGCACCTACATCACACTTCAATATATTAAGTACAATATCCGGCATTAATGTACTTTTACTTGTTAATTTACTAAGTACTGTGGTGCTGGACTCTGAACTGGCCGAAGCTAGCTGTAGGTGCTGTAGTGCTTCAGGATAGTAAGATACTTCTCGTTAAGCGTAGGTATCCGCCATCGGCAGGCTGGTGGTCAGTGCCAGGAGGGCATGTTGAAGTAGGTGAGACCCTAGAGGAGGCTGTGCTTCGTGAACTTCATGAGGAAACAGGTATTGTAGGTATAAGCCCTAAGCTAATAGCACTTACGGAATATATTTCAAGAAGACATGATTTCATTAAATATCATTACTTAATAGTTGACTACTTAATAACGTCATTTAGTGGTAGCCTAAAAAGAAGTGATGAAGTATTAGACTTAGGTTTCTTCAAATTAGATGATGCACTATGCATGAATATCACACTTACCACTCGGAAACTCATTAATTACTTACTACGTAATGGTGTTCCAAAAGATAATAGAGTATACATAATCAAGGTGGTACTTGACGACAGCAACCGCGATGCGGTAGCCAAAGAGCTAATTAGAGAAAGTGCTAAGATATTAGGTAAAGAGATTAAGATTATTCACAGGTAACTAACCACTTAAGGTTCTCTTACTCATTAACTTAAGTATATTCGTTATGTATGTCTTAATTTTAGGAGTAACACCTTTAATTTCAACGCTCATAAACCCCCTCACTATTATCTCCTCTGCCTCCTCACGAGTGAAGCCCTTACTCATTAAGTAAAGTATTTCTTCTTCAGCCACCTTACCTATAGATGCTTCGTGAGTTAACATTGCACCAGCACCTAAGCCCCCCAGCTCAGGTATCGAGTATAGCTCTGCCTGATCGCCAAGAATAAGGCCCTTACACTCTATATGTCCTCTACCTGAAGTACCGATTATTCTAGCTCTAGCCCACGCCCTTGCCTTATCACGAACTATGAACCTAGAAATAATTTCTGCTGCTCCATCATCCTCCAATATTACTTCTGCACCTATGTCAAGTGTAGAATCAGTTCTACCTAAAACTATACTTGCTGAATATACTTTTCCGCCGTTTCCTAATACGTGGTACTTAGGATACATCTGAAGAGTCTTTACAGCACTTAAGTTCATGTAATAGCTAACTACCTCAGCATCTTCATAGAGCTTAATTGCAGACCTAGGCCTAACATGAGCTACCCTATTCCATGCGTGAATCATCACATAATTGAGCCTAGCACCTCTCTTAACATATATTTCAGTAACTCCTGCATGTAGACCTGCTACTTCAGGCATTATGGTGCACCCAGTAATAATTGTTGCTTCAGCACCTTCCTCTAAAACTATCACGTTGTGCGGTGCTTGAAGCATTTTACCTGCCATATAGAAGCACGTCTGTATGGGATCCTCAACTTTGGCCCTAGGCTTAATCCTAATAAAGTACCCTCCAGTACCCCTTAGTGCTGCTATAGCCGTGTATTTATCTGTACCAGGGTTAACAGCCCTCCATACGTACTTCTGCGCCTCCTCGAAGTCATCGACCATAAACTCATGGAGAGGGCGCATTTCTACACCAGGCAGCCTACTTAGTGCTTTAAGTATGGCGTCATCAAGCTGGAAAAAGAACGCTGCTCTTTCAGCTTTCCTTAAATCAATGCCAACTTCCTCAATTCTCCTTAAATCCGCTTTAGTAGTTAATTTCTCTGTCTTCTTAGTAAGTTCGATAATATTTACATCCGGTCCGTAAGCAGCTGGCCTACTGAATGCACTACTAGCCATCTTCTTAATAGATTCAAGCCACTCACTAAAGCCTACCAAGGCTTAAATCCCTCCCTCATTATCTCTTCTATTAAACCTGCCTCTCCACACTTTCTAACTACTCCTTCCTTCATAATACAGACCTTGCTGGGTCTCAAGTATTTTGTAATGAATGCAGTATGAGTGACTATTATCATTGATTTCGAGAGACCTTCATTAAGTAATCGCTTCAGTCCTTCAGCTATATACATAATTGATTCAACATCTACTCCGCTATCAGGTTCGTCAATTAAAGCCAACTTAGGTGCTTGAGCAGCTAGCAACGCTACCTCGACTCTCTTCATTTCACCGCCTGAGAACCCTTTATTTAGATCCCTGCTTGCTAGGTATTCAATGTTTAAAGTAGAGACTATTTCTTCGTATTCATTAAGAGCATTCCTTCTTTTTAGTATTTCCTTAATTAGCTCGCCAACCTTAACACCATCAATTTTTGGAGGTATTTGATAAGTCATTCCGAGGCCTAGCCGAACACGTAATTCCATAGTAGCACCAGTTATGTCCCTACCCTGATATAATACCCTACCTCTAGTGATGTAGTAGTTTGGGAAACCCATAATTGCTCTAATTAATGTAGTTTTACCAGATGCATTGGGACCCAATAAATACACTACCTCCCCCTCTTCAACACTAAATGACGCATTCTTCACTACTAGCTTCTTTCCTACCTTAACAGCAAGCTCATCTACCCTTAGCACGATTCACCACCATTAACTATAAGAGATCACACTAAGGCCTGATTCTAAGTCTATTAGTGAATTATTAAAAGCTCCTTGAGATCACCAACGTAATTCAATGAAAACCTTAAATCGCCTGACTCAGACACGGTTATGACTAAAGAACCTCAATCGTGCTTAATGCTAAAATAATTCTTACTTAATATTAAAAATATTTAGAGTAATACTAAAGTACCGATGTTTGTACGTCTTATTATTCATAGCGCAAAGCATCTATGGGATTTAATTTTGAGGCCCTCCAAGCAGGATATGCTGCTGATACTAAAGATGTTGCTATAGATATCATTATGGCCAAGCTTATGTAAATAATGTTAAAGGCGACCTCTATACTTGCTCCAATACCGATACCTCCTCTTGCACCAGGAGGCGTACCAAATGGAAACATCATGTTTCTGCCTCCTAAAACGAAGGGTATTACGTAAGCTCCTGCGACACCTAGTGCAAGACCTATAATAGCGCCGAGAATTCCTATCAAGAACCCCTGTACCATGTATAACGTAAGTACTGAAGTATTCTTCATACCTATTGCTTTTAGAATGCCTATTTCTCTTACACGCTCAAGCACAGACACCATCATGATATTAAATGTTCCTAAACCTGCCGCGATAAAAGCAGTACCAGCTACACTAATTAGAAGCATACTTAATTGATTCATTACATTACTCACAGCCGTTGTGACTTGCTTTATTGAGAATATGCGCACTCTTCTCCCGAATAATTGCCGTAAATACTCTTGTAGTGTATCAACATATTCAGAACTTGAAGCCTTTACTATAACCCCGCTATAACTAATGCCCCGAGCTAGCATTTTTACGTATTCAATAGGTACGAATAAAGTACTATCAACTTGAGTCATCATAATCGAGGTGCCATAATAATCCAACACACCTACAATATTCAATGTTAATGTTCTCCCATTACTAAGGTAAATAATCAGGGGTTGACCAACTTTAAGCGGTTCTTGAGTATTATAGTTTGTAGCTATATCATAACCTATTACAGCTTGTGGTGCCGGTACATCATAATATAAGCTACCATCAATTAGCCTTACACTACCCAATAATTCAGCAAGATCTAATGACGATATGCTTATTAAATTCACAGACTCTTCCTCAAGACCAGGTATCCTTACCTTAATAGTTAAAAACGGTATGACTCTAGAAACACCTTCTAAAATTCTGATTTTATTTACATCTGCATCGCTAAATGGCATCCTACCCTGGGGGACAATTATTAGTGTATTAGGCCCTAAACTCTCTAAAGTTGAAAGAACAGCCTGTCTAGTGCTTTCAACCTGCGACGATAGTACTATAATCGCAACTACACCAATAGATACAGCTAAAATCGTCAATATTGTTCTTAATCTACGCTCTTTAAGTTGCCTCCAAGCTAGAATTATTAAGTCCCATGACCTCATTTCCTCACTCTCCTTCTAATAAGAATGGTGAAGATAATGGCAGCAATCATGATAACTGCTGTAATTATTGCTAAATGTTGATACTCTATTATTATACCTTTGCTACCAGAAGACGGTGTTGTGGTTACCGTTTGATTAGATATGCTAATGGGTATTATGATCGTTTTATTATGTAATGTCCTTAAATTATCCATGTAAATAAGCATAATAGGTATTTTAAGACTTCCTGAAATACCTTTTAGTAATGTGACTTTAGCTTTTTCAGTAAGTATTAGAGTTATCGTAAATGACACTGGCGTATTAATTTCCAGATTACCTATGTAAACTGATTTAGTTCCGTAAGTTTTTACAGGTAGACCCTCAGTTACGGGTATCGCATAAAGTGCATATGCTGTTGATGTACCTATGTTGGTTATGGTTAGTGTTATTGAGAACGGCTGTCCCGGACTCGGTCTTTCAGGTATTACTGCTACATCTGTTAAGGTTATCTCTATTAGCCCTCTAAGCAAGAAGCTTTTAACCTGCTTTAGAGTTTCATACATTCCGCTTTCTTCATTGATATAAGTAGCACTAATAGACAATGATGCACTGTTGCCTGATGATGACGGAACATAAATACTCAGATATATGTCCTTACTAATACCTGCTTGAACATCCCCAATACGTATTATAGTTTCGTTAAGAAAAACTATATTTCCAGATGGTGTCAAGGCTAATTCCACGTCTCTAATAGTGAAGTTACATGTATTCATTAATCTAATACGGACTCTATTTATTTTACCTACAGTCAATTCATCCGGTGATACCTGCAGGACCGGGCTAGGAATAGGGGCAGGCCTTAATTCTACATTAATATACCTTGACATCATGTGCGTCTGAAATGCGGGATCGATGTATGTGGTACTTAAACCAAGTTTTGTTATTATTGTGTTTTCTACGTAATTCACCTTAATTGTAGTAGTTAATGTCTTTGATTCACCAGGCTCTAATTTACTTATGTAAAAAGATGTATTAGCTAATGAAATGATTTGCTGAGGCAGTTCAATTTCTAAGTTAATATTATTGACTACTACATCACCTGTATTAGTAATTTTTACTTTCAGGTCACTGATGCTGGCAGATCTTAGTGTTTTTGGTTGTACATCAACGCTTAAGGAAATTATTGATGGCTCTATTTTAATGACGTCACTATAGATTTTGGTATAAGTATTGCCTATGGCGTCACTATATTCTAAATTAAAGCTTACCTTGTAAGCTCCTGGGCTGTTAGGTACAACAACATTGATTGCAATTACCTTTGCCTCACCTGGCTCAATAGATCCCATACTTATACTGCTGAAGTTTTTAGTAATTATTAAGGGTCCCATATTCATCATATCTAGCTCTAAGTTACTTATTGTAGAGCCCCCTACATTAGTTACCCGAATTTTCAAACTTGTGTTCGAAAATACCTTTAATACTTTAGGTGCGAGTTCAATGAGTATTTCAGGTTCTTCATAATTGGGTACTACTATTAAATCCAGAGTACATGTTTGGGTATAGTGATTGTATTGGTCATCATAATAATCAACCTCTACATTAATACTTGATTTACTCGGCATTGTAGTTTTTGGTGTTCTTAAGGTTACTTCAATATTTGCTTTGCTACTTTTAGATAAGTTATTTATATGATAAACTGTGGGAGCCAGTAGCGCTATTCCAGTACTTGAAGGAATATTTACCCTTATACTTATATCGTATAGGTCTACATCACCGTTATTTGCTACTGTTAAGGTTACGTTAACTATGCTTTGGGAGAGCAACGACCGTGGCTGGATATCTATAGTTAACAATATATCAAACGGAACTACTTTAATAGCTTGGGTATATGTTACCACGTGCTCCTGCCCTAGGTGATCAATGTACTCGAGTGTTGCAGAAAGCGGTATCACACCACTGACTTGACCGGACATGATTAGCGGTACACTCACTACATTTGTTTCGCCTGGTTTTAATTCTTGAATATAAAATGATTTCTTACCTGGCAATAACTTAGTTGATTGCGTATCTATACTTAAATATATGTTACTGATCATGCCTTCGCCTGTATTGGCTATCTTAATTAGCAGCGATGCGTTTCCTAGCGAATTCAGTACTTTGGGCTCTACTGCTAACTCGATATTTTCCATCTCTTTGTAAGGTAAAACTACGATCTGTAAGAATGAGTCTAATGATCTAATATTTTTGTATTCATCAATAAATTCTATAGTAACAGGTAATTGAGTACTTATTTTACTATCAACAGGGAACACATACATACTTAGATTCACATTTGCCACAGAACCAACATTTAAATCACCTATCGTATACGTTGAATTTCCTCTTATCTCCAGTGGATATTGAGGTTTAATTATGACTGTGGTATTGCTAGCTTTGCATGGTCCTTCATTAATAATAACTAAATTTAATGTATTCTCTCTACCGCTGTACACCGTATTCTTGTCTACAAACACATTAATGACTTGAGACAGACTCCTACTCACTGGAATACCTAAAGTTTTTGTGATGTAATGTGAAGCTCCCGAGCTATCCATGTAACTTAATTCTAGTGCAATAGTTACTACATCACCCTCAAATCTCTGCGGTATGTATACTTTTACTGGTATTGTATAGCTTTGTCCTTCTGAAAGCTTACTAATTACGCTATAGTTACTTATTATATTAACATATATATTACTACTTGATGCATCTAGAGTAATATTATAAACAGTCTCAGAAGCTCTATTAACTAGCTGTATGTAGAGTATTTGCTGTCCTACATACACTGTTTTATTAACTAACTCTACTTCTATGTTGGGTGATTCATAAGCACCTACAGTGAAATCAAATGTTTTAGTGTGAGTATATTCCGTATTGTAGGGCCCTCTATACTTAATTATAGCTGTTAATGATAGTGTAGTACCTTTGATAAAGGAAGGCACATAAACCTCTATATTTAACGTTACATTATTTCCTGGACCTATTTCCTCAATGTACATAGAATTGCTAAGTACTACTGCAGCAGTGCTACTTATTTCGAACTCCACGTTCCTAGCTGCCTGCTCTCCTACATTACTTATTAGTATGGTTATGTTTTGACTACCTGTGATTAAGCTTTTATTAAGTGCTGTGAGTTCCAGCTCGGGTCTGCCTATAATAGCTAGTTCAATATTATGTGTCTCTTCATTAGGATACCACTCACTGTCTGTTGTATTTAATTCAACGTAATTTAGTCTTAAAGTCAAATAGTAAAGTCCGACGGGCGCAGAGGAAGATATAGAGAGTTGAAAGTTCAACTGAATTATGGGTGAATTTCTAGATATGATACTACTATATGTTGCTATAGCTTTCGTTTTACCGTACGGCTCTATGTAAGGAGGTAGAGTTAGTTCAGCAACTAATCCGCTTACTTCACTACTACCTTCATATCTAAGAACAATTATTAGTGTTACTACATCACCTGGAGCAACAACACCTTCTCCTCGACTTGTAATCCAGTAAACATCGATTACACTAAACTTCGTAGATGAAGAAGCACTAACTATTGGTAGGTGTAGAAGTTGCGCTATGAGGATTATCGCAATTATTAGAGATAATTTCTTGAAAATTTTATTCATATTTAATCACCTCCTAACATGCTCCTCTCTTATGATTTTACCGTCTTTCAAGCGGTAGACCCTATCAACAAACCTCAGGTTTTCTACGTTATGTGTCACCATAACTACGGTAACGCTGCTTTCGTCAACTAACCTCCTAAATAGCTTCATTATTGATGCACCAGTTACACTGTCAAGATTGCCTGTTGGTTCATCAGCTAGTATGAGCTTTGGGTTATTAATGAGTGCTCTTGCAATAGCTACTCTCTGCTGTTCACCGCCACTCAATTCTGTTGGTCTCTTAAATGCCTTGTCAGCAAGACCTACTAACTCAAGTAACTTAAGAGCCCTCTTTCTTCTCTCATTTAAAGGTACACCTGCAATTGCCATAGGTAGCTCAACATTCTCGACAGCTGATAAGTAGGGAATTAGATTAAAGAATTGAAATACGAAACCTATGCTTTTATTTCTGTAGTTAGCTAGCTCATTTTCACTTAATTTACTTATATCTACACCACCAACATATATTTCCCCCCTAGTTGGTTTATCAAGACCGCCAATTAAATGGAGCAATGTAGATTTACCTGAGCCTGAAGGACCCACTATAGCTAGGAATTCTCCATAATCCACATATAAGTCTACACCTCTAAGCGCCGGGTATTGGCTGCTGTTTGTCATATAAATTTTCCATAAATCATTAGTGAGTACTATAGCAGACCCTCCAGTCATATATCTGTCGCCGATATATAGGAGATCGATATACTTTTTAAGTTTTTCCCTAAATTTAACTTGGTATTCAACTAACTAATACACTCAGGTGATTAGAGATGCCTAAGTTACCTCATAGTCCACAACCAGTTCCACCCCCAACATATGGTAGGTTAGGCCTGCTAGTTCTTGCTGTACTCATTGAAGGTGAAGCACATGGCTATGATATAATGAAGAGTATTGAGAACCTCTCTGGGGGGTTATGGAGGCCGGCACCAGGTTCTCTATATCCACTTCTAGTATCATTAGAAAACGAAGGATTAATAGAATGTAGAGTGGTTGGTAGGCCAGGTACTAGAAGAAAAAGAGTATGTAGGCTTACATCTGAGGGATTAAAGTACTTTATTGATACTGCTGAGAAGGTGCTTCGGAATTTCTTACCGATAATAGCTGCGGTACTAAATTCCTATTGTAAGGCAGTTAAAAGGTCCTCATCCTTAAGTAAGGATGAACGTAATGAATTAATTAATTCAATTATAAACTTATTTAGCCAGTTATATAAAGCAGTAAATACGTGCAAGTAACTAGATTTAAGGAACAACATCCAACTCCTATTGCTTAAACCAGGAGGAAATAATGATACTACACATAATTATTAAGTGTTTCATAATATTATTGTTTTAGTAATATGATAAAAATAACCATACAACTTATTTTGCATTATAATAACCCTATGTTGGTTTAGTTGATGGCTACATGATGATTTATGGTCTTCCAATTTAACCATAGAAAAATTTGTTAGCACGTTAAATGAAATAAGCCCAGTACCTTCCTGCCATTATTTACTAATTCATTATATATCTTAACTGCATCTCTAGTTCTTGCAATGAATACCTCCTTTCCTTTATCTTTAAATAATTTAACAACATCGCTGTCAACCCTCATTAATCCGTCATAACCGGTACCTATAACTACCGCATCCACATTTTCAAGTATGTAGTCTCGGACATCAGATATTTGTAATCTATGTCCTTCTAACCTCCACCACTCATCATTAATTGCCGCAGGTGTTATTATTAGGTCTCTCCTATATACCTTACCCCTAATTATCATAACACCAAAATCATAATCATCTATTAGTGGCTGACCCATACTTTCATCCCATTACACTTTAGTTAAGGCCCGTAAAAATGTGAGGATAAAAGATATTCATTCAAGCTGGCATTAGAACTATCCTCCTCTATTTCTTAGGATGAACTCATGTATTGCCTCTTCAGATATCCTATACTGCCTCTTAGGCACACCTATTGGCATTATGTAAAGTGGATGCTCATTAGATTTCACACCTAAGATCTCACGTACTTCATCGTCATAAAAAGCTCCTATAGCTACTGTGCCTAATCCCAAATTTGTTGCTTCAAGATATATATTCTGACCCACATGTCCGACCTCAATATGCACGTACCTAATACCTCTCTCACCATATCTCCCAGTAGTTCTCTCATATACTGCTGTAATTACGATATTCACTGCTGCATCCCTAACCCATGGCTGTTCCAGAGATGCCTTATATAGTTCGATACTAAAGTCACCTTTCCTAACAAGCCTTAGTGTATGTGTATAAGGATCATAGTGATAAATGCCAGCTAATAATCCGTCAACACCACCCTCCTTTACAACAACATAGACTTCAAGCGGATACGTCGCACCAGCTGAAGGAGCAGCCCTAAAACCGTGTTGTGTATTAGTTATACCTTGCGCAGTCCAGAGTATTTGCGATAGTTGAATTAGTGTTATAGGTTTATTTTCATACTCTCGTATACTTCTCCTAAATGCTATGGCTTCCTCAACAGTTAACTTACCGACCTTAAGCGTAGGTAAAGGTAAATTAATTATTGTTTCATTGTTCATTTTTGCTTTACCATTAGTCTCTATAGTACCTATGGGTATTAAATTAGTGTATTTTGTAATAACTAGAAATGAACCTACCGCAGCAAGGATTATAACTATAATTACAATGATGTTAAGCAATACCTTTAACCTACTCAAATCAAGCCCCACCCATTATGCATTATAAATCAACAATCATATTCTTTCATGAAACTATGTAGGCATCTCTAAATAACTAAACTAATTAATAAAATATAATAGAGCTAGCTATAATTCTATTTCGGTGATTAAATCATTAATTACCATTATATTGATTCAATATTGACATTTACATTCATGACCATAGCAATGGTAAGTGGGGCCCTACTCATACCTAGACAATTAAGTAAGTACAGGAAGTTGCTCTTAATTACCCATGCAATTACATCTATAGCTGCGTACATTATGATGATCATCACTATTGTAAGAGCTCCTAGGTTTTAGTTATGTACAGTGGGTATTAATACCTAGTAAGAATGATTTTGAATTGATGACAAGTGTAAAATTGAGTAAGCTAGCAGGTCTATTTTTAGGAGCTGTACTAGGTGATGTTCATAGTCTCTACTGGAGATTCTGTATTCTTAAACCAAGGCATCACTGGTCACTTGATGACGGGCTTCTTAGTAGCTTAAATACATGTAGTGGTAAGCTCTGCTATAGCTATGTCACAGAACTAATGCTATTACTTGCTGAGGAAGTACTCGAAAATGGACAGGTTATACCTGAGTCACTAGCTACTAGATTTGCCTGTAGGGCTAAGTTAGGGAAGGATGTGAGATGCTATGACCGAACATTAGCTCTACTATTTAGAAGTATAAGAAGAGGAATACCATGGGAGGCTGCTAATAGAGAGGTTAATACCTTAAGTGATACATCTAACTGTGCTGCAGCTGCTAGGGTGACACCAATTACGATATATTTCAGTGATTTAACTGATATCATTGAAGAAACTACTAAGCAAGCACTAGTCACTAATTATAATGAGTATGCTGTTGAGGGCGCACTAATTTATGCTGCAGCTCAGTACATGGTAATTAAAGGTATAGTAGGTCCTGATTTAGTTCATAAACTACTTAAATATGTAGATAAGAGAGCGTTTAGGATAAGACTCATAGCAATACCCAAACTTCTCAACGAGGAACCTAAGACTGTAGCTAAGGTTATAGGCAACTCCTCAAAAGCGTATGAAGCCGTTCCTGCTGCAATATACTGCTATCTCAGGTCGGGTGGGAACCCGCTGAAAGCAATTAAATATTCAGTCAGTTTAGGAGGCAACGTAAGTGATATAGCTATTATGGCTTCGTCATTGGCTGCTGCCGAATCAGGTATTAGTAATAAAATCTTTAGGACAATACGTAATGTAGAGAACTCAAACGTGTTATTAAATATTCTGCAAAGCTTAATAAGTGTAAAACTAGGTAAGAGTACAGATCTCAGTATTCTTACGTCATGAATAAATAAGTAGTCATTTGGGACGGGCTCTAATCACCAGTCATCCGTTGGCGTTTCAATCATCCATGATTCATTGAATTAAAACTAAAATAAGCTTAGCTACGGCAATACTTATCTAATTTTAATAATAATTTATCAATGAGGAATTCACGATACCCGTATGACACCCTCGTCTGAGGGAGAATGATTATGGAGCCCCCGGCCTTCACGTAAATACAATCTCAGTAACTGAGCGCCTCAGCTTAATCCCGTTAAATCACCAATCATTAAAGGGTAGGGGCCCCTCATCGGCCCAGCTCGAATACTATTAGCAGCAGTTACATCTTCAGGAACTACTAAATTACTATACGATTGCATGTTTTTTAAAGTACGCAAACACGCCTTAGTGGACATTCCCCGCATCTCCTTAGACTACAGTACACCTTATCGTGTACGTAGGCTATTGTTTGAATGTACCCGCTTAACTCACCAAATTCACTCACACTCCTGCCTGTTAGGCACTTGTCTCTTAAGGGACATTCAATGCAGTATGCACTAGATGTAAGACATGCATTCTTATTAGGCACCAGAACTTCATCACCTTCTATTAAGCTTAATCTACGCGCAAACCTACTATAGTGTACATCGCTTGGCGTGAATACAGTCCCTTCACCAGTAAAAAGCAGGAAAGCATCTGCTATTTTAGGTCCTACATACTTTATATTAAGTAGCTCCCTCCTTAATTCCCAACCTTTAAGCTTACTTTGAATTACAACCCGCTCTAAATCTGCTATCACCTCCTGAAGCTTAAGTAGCTGGTAACTGCTTCCTGCCTTAGGTATTCTCTCAGCAATATGTTGTGCGCTATACTCCTTAATGCCGCTAAAGAGCGTTTTAATCCACTTAATTACGTTTACATGGTATGAAGTTCTCTGCGAGAGAAAAGTAGCCACTGCTATTACCAGCCTATCAGGATCGTACCTACTAATAATTATTCTGAGACCTGAATACGTACTGAATAGTACTTCAACCAGAGGCCTTAATTTTCTAGGAACCTTGCCCAGGTATATTTTCGGGTCAAACCACATGCCTCCCCACTGAGCCACCACCTCATCAGAACATAGGGATCCACGACATATTACCCTACCATTTCTAACAGTTATTACGGTGCCAGCGCCATATCCCAATTCTTTAATCCATACGTTATTATCTACCTTCCTGAAAAGAACGGATGCAAAACTAGGGAACATAGATAAATCTAGGTTCACTCCCGCCACCAATACCACATGCATCTATATTCACTCAAGCGCTATTATCGTTAACTTACTTTTTACCATATATTAAAGCTAATTAGTTTTAGATTATACTTAATTAATAACTTAGATGAGGACTTACTCCCGGTCTGAGTAGTGAAGAGAACTTACCCAACCGATTTTTATTGATTACTTAAAATTATACATATTGAATACTAATATGATGTACACTAGTAGCTGGGCTTTATTGCTATAAATCCTTGAGCAACCTCAGACCACTTAATTACATAAAATCCTGTGCTCTCTAGTCTCTTCTTAATACCTTTTAATATACTTATATTGCTGTGCTTAAAGGGCATGCCTGTATAGTGAAATAACTTACCACCTGGTCTAAGAACCCTATATAATTCCTTGTAGAACTCCCTGCTATATAACTCTCCAGCTAAACTAAACCTAGGTGGGTCATGTAAAATATGCGTAAAGACTTCATCAGGCATAACACATATAGCGGTGGCTATATCAGCCTTAATAGTCACAATATTCTCATTAGCTAGCCCCCGAGACCATGGATTATACGTAGCTATCTCAATGACATTGGGATCTACCTCAGAAGTTACTACTAGTGCGGCACCCCGTGCAGCAGCAATAGATGCTGTATAACCTAAACCTGTGCACGTATCTAAAATTATGGAACGCCTAACCTTACCCAACTGATTTAACTTAAATATAGAGTCAGTCCAGGGATCAATACCCTCACACCTATGCATATGTATACCATTAATCTCAAGTGTCGGTGCTTTATTTGGTGCTATAGGCTTTAGCTTATAATATCTACGTAAGGTCTCATCATACCAAGCTAAGGTAATTACATCATTATTCTTAATAGCATAAACATAATTTTCCTTAAGCCCGCTCAATTTACTTAATTCAATACATTTCCCCCTAATCACCACACAGTAATGGTCACCCACATACTTCACTACCTCAGTAGATAATCCCATATCCAGCGTGACAGTAAGTACTGACTTGCCTTCACTCACACCACTCTGAATCTTCACAGCTAATTCTCTAGTTAGAACAGGCACACTTTTAGACCTAAATGCATACCTATACTTACCGACTTGACAAAGTAAGTCATCAATCATCAGAATACAGTACCCTTATGTAACTAAAAGTAAACGCAAAATAACATTAGCCTCAAACTCAATAACCAACTACTTAAATTCCTTGCTACATTATTGAATTATATGTTATAAAGTATCTATTTACCGTAAATTTCTTTGGCCAGCCTATCGTATTCCAGGTAAGTTAGTCCAAGTAGGCGGGCTAGCACTCTTAAATATTTTCTTAGATCATCCGGCATTACTACATGGTGATTGGCCAGTGCAATCTGAGGGAATACTTCTGCTGGGAAGCTCAGCTGCAACACAGCCTGTGTTCTGCACATAGCATTACTTAGTAAGCCGGACTCAAGCACTATTGATTTTGCTGCTGCAAGAGCTGTGAATTCATAGTCAACCGATGTTAAGGTTACTTCCCTATACTTTAGCTGCCCTGTTAGTCCGTAAGGATACCCGGACTCAAAGTGGCTTGTAATTCTGGGTTTATTAAGTAATTCTAGAGACGCCGTACAATGAGCTAAATATATTTTATCCTCTATGACGGATGTTGGATTAGCTATCCACCCACTAACTCCTGTTAAGTATTTCGATATCATCATTAGGAACAGAGCAGTTAAGTCTGCTTCGCAACCCACTATATACCCTTTACTATTTAATACTGCAAGCGCGAGACACGGAGTTATTTTGTGCTTAATTAAGTATGGGAAGCAATTAATAGCCATAGCACTATAATTACCTTTAATTAATAATGTCTTTAACGCAGCATATATAGCGCCTATCTCTTTAAGTATTCCTTCGTTAGTATCTGATACATTATTCAATGCTTCTATAAATTCATTAATGTTAGCGGAGTCACTCTTAGACTTAATTAAGGACTCAAAGTCACTGATCGATATAATATCTACTTCAGCATTAAAGGCCCTTCTAAAGCTCTCTACCTCACTTGGCTCCCCGTCAAGACCGACCAAACATATTTTAGAATTCCTTATAGATGACGCTGCTATAGCTACTTTGAGTGCGTTACTTAAAATGCTCCTGCACTCACTGCTCTTAGGGTCATGACACGCAAATACCCATGAAAAAATCCCCTCTACCTCCAGCCTAGCTCTCGCTGATATAGCTGATGAAAGGCTGTTGTGTTCGTGATGGGCAATAAATATTGCTGAGTCCTGTCCAAGGTAATATAGAAGAATGCGTGCCAACCTACTGGTACCTCCAGACAAAAATATTATTACTGGGTAGTAACCTCTGAACTTTTGAGCAATAGTCTTCACCTCATCAAAATCCGTTATTACTTCAGGCACTATGGTAACTTCCTTAAACATACTAATGCACTCTTTAAACATATCAGCTAAGTCCCTGATGTATTCTTCTCCATGAATTTTTGATGCTAACTGCATAACAACAATTTTACTCATTCCATATCTCCAGCTATTAAACCATGGAATAAAGAAATTAAGCTTATACACCAACTAATTACTTGAATAAAGTGAAGGTAATATGGAGGACGACTTCAGCATTCGTCAGGCAAGAAGAAGTGACTTAAGAGAGGTATATTTAATTGAAGTGAACTCCTTTCCCTATCCCTACCCTATTGAGGCTTTTCTTACATTTCTAATACTCTATCCTCAATATTTCCTAGTAGCCGAACATAACAATAGTATTGTAGGGTATGTTGTTGGTTCCATAGATAATGATGGCTCAGGACATATTGTTTCACTTGCTGTGCACCCATCATACAGAGGGAGAGGCATTGGCAAAAAGTTACTTCTGGCTATAGAGAAAGTAATGAAGGAAAATGGAGTCCACAGAATTAAGTTGGAGGTCTCAATAAATAATAAGGCAGCTCTAATGCTGTATAAATCAGTAGGTTATAGGATAGTTGGTATGGAAAGGAATTACTATCCTGATGGTTCAGACGCGTATGTCATGTTTAAGGAACTTAGCAATTAATCTACTAACCACCTCACAGTACAATGGATGAACATAAATTCTGGCGATACCCATTGACTCAGGAAGGTGCTTAACTATTGATCCTGCAAATTCTGTTATCTTTACTGAGGCCCCATTAATAAGCACCCGCACAGTCTCTTCATCTGAAACTATAGGAATTACCTCTACATATGGTAGTGTACTATGTTGAGGCACTCCCTGTTCCCTAGTGAATTCAATAGCTTTATTTATCGAGTCTTTCACAGTCCCAGGCACAGGATTCACATTACTGAAGCCGATCCATTCATAGGCTATTCTGAAGCCTCTCCTAGCTACATACATTCTGACAAGCTCTCTAAATGATTCGTCTCCAATACCCTTGCTAAGGACGTAGTTTAACACTCCACCTATGTAAAAGTCGTCCCAAATGTAGAAAGTACCTTTCCGTATTGAAGTTCTTATGCCACTTGTTGATGTAAATGGTTCCAGCAAGTCCCTCAATTCAGCACTTTCACTTATTTTCTCATAAATTAACGCTATTAGTAGTTGGTAGGACGTTATAGTCTTATGGTAATAAACTGTTCTATACATGTGCAGTCTAGCCATATAGAAGTTCTCAACAGCCTGAACAGCTTTTTGAGGTACAGCTATATATCCTTCACTATCGACAGTTATTGTCTGAACTATCCTATCTAGATCTATAAGTCCGTACGCAACGCCTGTGTGGAGTGCGTCACGGAGGAGGTAGTCGAGCCTGTCAACATCTAAGTCGCTTGAGAGTAACTCATTATATACTATTTCCTTGTGCAATCCAGCGACTATAGCCGCTACCTCTTTAGGCTCAAAACCATACTCTACTAGAGCATCAGTTATGTAGGGATCTTCTTCAATAACCCATCTACTTAACTCCTCATGCCTTAGCTTAAACTTATGTATGAAGTAGTGCTCAACACCATGAGAGAATGGTGTGTGACCTATATCATGAAGTAAGGCAGCAAGTTTAAGCAACTGAATATCATCTCTAGGAATTAAGCCTTCTTGCACCAGCTTGCCAGCTATTATTCCCATCAAATACATTACGCCTAGTGAATGGGAAAATCTCGTATGTACTGCTCCAGGGTATACGTACCATGCCTGCGCTAGCTGCTTAATTCTTCTTAATCTTTGAAATGTTGGTGTGTCAACGACCTTCAGTTCCACTTCATTAAGTGGGATATACCCGTGCAATTCATCGTAAACATTCTTAACTGCCGGCTCGCCACTCCAGTATGTCCGCATGAATATCCCTTCACGAACAGTATATATTAGGAAGTTAAATAACGTGAGCCTATTTCACAGAACTTACTTATGCTCTCTCTCTTAGACCGAGTAGGTATTTATTTAGAACTCTAGTTACTGCCTGGGCATCACGCAGCGTGACATACGGCTTCTTCTTAAGTAATTCCTCAAGAGGATCAGTAGGCTTAGGATATACATCATACCTTAGCATAACATATGAGGCAGCTATCTCGAGCGCTAATTCCAGCTTTATATTCAGTGACTTTAAGTCCTCCAGAAACTCCTTAATGCCAGCTAGCTTTACGTTCTCTTCACATACACACTTTTCGTGCGTACTACCTGCTCTTAGATCCTTTGCAAGACCCCTCGAATAAGGTCCTTTTACCCCCCATTTAAACCTATAGCCCAGATGCACATTAAATATCCTCTGAGCTATGTAGACTAGCCAATGAAGTACCGCACTAATAGACTGCTGATTTTTAATGTTACTTATGAGCTCCTTAGCAAGCTGCAGAACACAGCATATGTTACTCATAATCCCACATACACTTTTCTCATTACCGAAATATCTTATAAATGAAG
>CAYZJX010000008.1:6849-21337 GCA_964479035.1 uncultured Desulfurococcaceae archaeon | reverse complement strand
ATTTCAGGTAAGGCAGGTGGGAGCAGTGAGTGAGGAGTTAGTTAAGACAGTAAATCTAAAGAAGTACTTCCCACTCAAGGGTATACTCTTCACTAAAAATTACGTCAGAGCTGTTGACGGTGTGAGCTTCATGATAAGACGTGGTGAGACCTTAGGACTTGTAGGGGAGTCAGGCTGCGGCAAGACGACAACTGGTAGACTCCTGCTAAGGCTGATAGAGCCGACAAGTGGGGAGATATACTTTGAGAGAGTGAACATAATGAAGATCAGAGGGAAGAGACTCAAGGAGTTCAGGAGGCAGGCACAGATAATGTTTCAGGATCCGTACACGAGCTTAGACCCTAGAATGACGGTCTTCGACATCATAATGGAGCCTCTTAGAGTACATAAAATCAAGGTCAATGACCCAGAGAAATTCGTTGTGGACCTATTGTATAAGGTCGGCTTAAATGAAACACATCTCTATAGATACCCACACGAGTTCTCAGGAGGTCAGAGACAGAGGATAGCTATAGCCAGAATACTGGCACTTAAGCCGAAGTTCATCGTGCTTGATGAGCCTACTTCAGCACTTGACGTGTCTGTGCAGGCACAGATACTCAACTTACTTAAGGATCTGCAGAGGGAATTCAACTTAACGTACCTCTTCATAAGCCACGACCTAGGAGTAGTTAAGTATATGAGTAATAGAATAGCTGTTATGTACTTAGGTAAGATCGTTGAAATAGCGCCTTCTGACGAATTATTTGAAAATCCCATGCACCCCTACACTCAAATGCTCTTAGCAGCACTTCCGGTTCCGGACCCGGACTACTACTTGAAGAAGCCTAAGATCAAGGTTTATGGAGAACCTGGAAGCCCGATAAATCCACCACCAGGCTGCCGCTTTCACCCGAGGTGCCCACACGTAATGGAGAGATGCAGGAGGGAGGAACCACCTCTAACTGAGGTTGAGAAGGACCGCTTGGTTGCCTGCTGGCTTTACCGAAAGTAGCGAGTACTCCCTACCTTTAAATCGTTATATTTTCTATTAACGAACCTAATATTGGTGGCGGATAATTAAATTAGCTATAGCAGTAATTACACTGATTTTTCTTGTGGCGTATGTAGTAAGCATGAGCACACCTCAATTCGCACTTAAATTAGAAATAATCAGCGACCTCACAGCTAGTGAAGGACCGGAACCACCTCCAGAACCGCAAGTAACTGACATAAATTTAAGTACGGAATTGGGGCTGACTTACGGTGCTAATACCTCATTAAAAATAATGTTGAAGTACCGCGGCCGCCCAGTAAAGTACGTTAAGTTTCTTTCTTATGATAGGTACAATAGGTTCTCTTGGAACTTAAGTAAAGGTGATCTAATAGTACTTAATGTCTTTTACAACTTAACTAAATATGGCTCAGCAAAATATAGAGTAGGTATTTACATCAAGAACTACAATATTTACATATCCAAAGAAATTCAGCTCAGCAATGAGTCAGACTACACGCTATTAGAGTATGGCGGGGAGAAAGTATTTAGGCTAAACAATCTAACTCTTCTTCCAATGCCTCCGCTCATGGCTTTCGGGTCCAGCCCTCTTGAGAGCACAATTCCAGTTAAGGCAATAACTTCCGTAATTCCAGTACCTAAGACAAATACTTCACCTGCTTTACTCAATGCTAGTGTGTACGTAGATAAGAACTTAAGGTATGTCGGCATAGATCTAAAAAATAAGACATTAGAGGGCGTTCTAATTAAGAGCATACAAGACGAAAAGTTCGCATCAGTACTTCTCGGCTATACATCAATTAATGCGTGTGACCTAGTACTGAGGGTAATGAATTCAAGGAGCGGGATAATATACAGTGAGGAATTCATAAAGTACATGAAGAACCTGACCCTAAAGTACTTCCTACCTATGTGTACTTATGGAGGTAGTGTGTACTTATCAAGACTTATTGATGTTCTAATAGCAGAAATAAGGACGGAAACTCATTACGGTCCTGTAAACCTCAGCACGTACAAGAACACATATAGTGATGCTGTCACAGCATTCCTCATATATACGCGAGAGGGTGTGTGCATACACTATGCTTCAGCACTTGCACTAATGCTGAAATTCCTAGGCGTAAATTCAAGCATAGCCATAGGACTCTACTACGTGGGGACCCAGGAAAATAGAGCTATATACGGCCTTCACGCCTGGACTGAAGTTGAGCCATACATACCCGGTGTCATAGCGTATGTTAATGTTGATCCGTCACCTCAGGGGGCTGTGACATCATCGATTATGTCTGGTGGAGTTCTTGGAGCACGCGGCAGCATGTTAAGAGGTCCTCCAGCAGGCTCAGTAATTGAGCCATTCCCGCATGTGGTAGTTAGGGTACGTGGGAGACTTCTTGAGAGGCTTCCAGGATTTGAGGAGTTTAAGTACGACCCACTATCTTTGTACTTAGGGGAGAAGTTCTTCAGCAGTATAACGAGTATTATCACGCTGCTGGCTGTAATTATAGCTGTAATTATATTTATATTAACTTATGAGTAGAAGGTTCATAACTTTAGCTAGGGGGATAATAATATACTTTACAATAGTTCTCGGCCGTGCACCAAATTACTCAGCACTAGCTAAGAGTGCTATTAATGCCCTCTACTTCTTCTTGAATATGGAATTACAGAGGAGCTATACAATGAGGGAGGCATTAGCTGAAGTGCGTTCTTATATGAGTTCTGAGTCATTAGGCATCTTAGATAAGCTTGCCACAGTATATGAGAAGTGGAGGTATGGTGGCCGTACTAATGAGTATGAGTTAAAGTACTTTCTAAGGAAGTTCGTAATTAAGACACTCGTGGCAGGTGCATTTAAGTGGTCTCCACTGTAGATGCAATAATGATTACTGCTGTAGTCACCGTCTATGGATTGACGCTATATTCAATAGCAGATGTACGTAAGAAGTTAATGGTGCACGACATAGTCAGTAAGGTATCTGCCATTGCTGACCGCAAAGTAAGTGGATTAAGTAAGGCACTTAATTTCAATGTTAATAAGAGTAATGATGTATCTAGAGCGTTTAATAAGTTTCTCCGGTTTTGGAGGAGTGAGATCGGTATCTTTACTACAGCATATACAGCCTTAACTGCGGTCGTCCTCATGAAGGGTAGTATGGCTGCAGCTGCCGGGCTAGTTGCTGTATTAATGATACTTGCAGCCGCGTCAAGGAGATTAATTAATACTGAAGTATTTGCTGAGAAGTCAGTCAAAACTAGGGGTTTTGAAAGAGAAGTACATTTACGTGTTAAAATTAGTAGATCAGCTAGGGTTACTGTGTGTGATGATGTTGATGAGTCAACAGCTGTTTTTGAAGGTGAAGTCTGTACTGAGTCCTTAGTCCCAGCTGGCAGTGAAGTAACCCTCAATTATAAGGCACTTTCATTCTCGAAGCAGGTTAGTCGTAAGGTACTTCTGAAACTCCATCATCCCGTATACCTTCTTCCAATGTATAAGGTAGTGGAAGCTGAGGTGAGGGTGCTTTGGGAGGAGCTGTCTAAGGTTGAGGCTCCGAAGGCTTTGAGGAGATCTGTAAAGCTCAGAGAGCCTTCGGTTGAGAGCGTGAGGCCCTATACTATTGGCGATGAATTAAGATTAGTTGTAGCAAAGAGTATACTGTACCCGGGCGGCCTTAGAACTAAGGTGCTGGAGCTCAGTCAGGAGCCTTCAGTTTATGACGTAAGTTATGCTGACTTAATAACTGTGCTGCAGGGAAGCTACATTTGTGAGTACCTAATGGGCTACCTTCAGTTACTACAGGTGCTTAAGGTGTTGGAGCAGGTCGGCATTAAGAGGGTAAGTATTGGTGGCGCCGAATTAAGTCTTAGTGAAGTACGTAATTTAAATTTATTTAAAGCTGTGTGCAGACGTGCTGAAATCTCTGCAGTAAGTAACTTAGTCATAGTGTCTCCCGACGCATTAAGTAAGTTAATCTCATATGGTGATGCGAGTAATTTGGGAACAGTAATTATTCTTGAGCCAGTCCTGGATGCTCACTTAAAGTACTCTAAATACTTTGGGAATGTTAGTAGGTGGATATCGGAGCTTAAGCAGGAGTTAAGCATGAATATTTCACTGCTTAAGAGTAGAGATGTAAGTGTGTCGGTGTTTACTCATGATGGAAGACTTACCGCATAAGTTGAGATTATATATTCTGGCGGTAGCTTACGTGACCTTAGTTTCACTAGTTATTAATGAGCTGTATGGAAGTACCGAAGCAATAACTTACTTAGCTACAGCATTAGTAATTGTTTTCATACCTCTAAAGTATGCCTTAATTGCTTCATTAATTTCAGCAGGATTCCTCTCGTATTTAACCTTAAGCTACTGGATAGCACCACTAGTAATTACAACAATTTACTTGTCAAGGGTTTTAGGACCTGCAGCAAGCCTTTACGGATATGTACTGAACATTGTGGTTTTCTCAGTAATCGTTGGAGGATGCTTCCAGAAAGCATGGGCAGTAGGTCTCTCAGCACTTCTGGGAGTGCTTTTTTTAGTTCATAAAATATATAGGGGTCCGATACTTGAGAGCGGCCTGCTTGTTACTGCCGTAGCACTTCTCTATACATTAGTTATAGTGATGCTAAGGCTGATTGGATCAGTTGTTGAGGGGTTATTAATACTGGGGGGTGCATCCGTATCAATACTCCTGTGCTTGAAGGTGTATGAAGAACTTGCTGAAAAGCTCACCACGGAGGCTCAACGGACTTAAGTACATCATTAATTACCTCTTCAGCCCTCATTAAGTTAGTCATTAAGTCGCTCTTCTCAATAATGATTCTGTGCCTCAAGACGTATTTAGCTGCTTTTTTAACGTCATCAGGAATCACGTAGTCTCTGCCGTCTAGTGCTGCAATACCGCGGGAAAGTCTAATTAAGTGTAATGTAGCTCTAGGTGAGGGGCCAAATACCACGTCAGTACGTGACCTAAGCTTCCACACTACTTCAACACAGTAATTTACTACATCCACTGTAGCCTTAACCTTCTTAATTTCCTCGTACAAATGGGTAAAGTCCTCAGGTTCTATTATTGGCTTTAACGTTAGGTTCTCAAGATCGTACTTGAGGTCACGCTGAACCATTTCGATCTCATCATTAAATTCAATGTAACTGAAGGAAAGACTAGTCATGAATCGATCTAGTATAGCAATTGGCAGTGGGAAGACGCCGTGCGCCTCAATAGGATTAAGTGTAGCTATAACTACGAACGGCTCCGGGAGCCTGTAGATGTCTCCCTCTATAGTGACTTGCCTTTCCTGCATGACCTCAAGCAGTGCGGCAAGAGACTTGGGATTTGCCCTATTTATTTCATCAGCAAGTACTACATTAGCGAAAACAGGGCCTAGAACAGTCCTTAACTCACCTGTTTTTGGGTCGATAACCTTAGCACCGAGTATGTCGCTAGGGAGGACGTCTGGAGTAAATTGAATTCTAGAGAACTTAAGCCCTATTAACTGGGAGAAAAGCTTAGCTGTAAATGTCTTAGCAGCGCCTGGAGGGCCGTATATTAGGGTGTGACCTCTAATAGCGGCCGTTAAAACCATGATCTCAATATTGTCCTTATAATTAACAATGTACTTGCTAATGTTCTCAGCAATTAGCTGAACCGCGCTTCTGACACTGCCCAAACTCATAATAACCCTCCTTAAGCTACTAATTAAAATGTCCTACTTATTTCCTAACTTAATACCTTAAGTAGCATAATTAAACATTAACATTACTACAAAAGAGTAGCATAATCTTTAATTTAAAGCTTAGGATTATGCACTACTTCAGTATAAACCCTTCTGAGTCTCTCCTTAGCTTCCTGCAGCCTAGGATGATATACCCAATCAAGCACAGTACCTCTAGCCTCAAGTATCCCCATATACTTAACTAAACTATAGAATTGACCACCGGCAACCCCTTCAGCAACTATAGCGTACCCTTGAGCAGCTTCTTTAGATATCTTAGCTCCCTCAAGACCTTTGAGTCCCCTAACAGGTGCAAGTCTTGATAGCTCCTCCATAAGTACCTTCCTAATAATTTTATTTCTTGAAAATCTCCCTGACAGGAGAACCTCCTTAGGCTTTCTGACCGAAGTACTTACTGCCGCTACAGCCTTTGTAATGCCATCTATGAAAGCCCTGAATGCTGTAGCATGAGGTTCTTCATTATTCAAGTACCCCTTAATTACTTCGTTCATGTCGTATGTTCCGCAGATATCAGCTACACCTCCATGAAATACATCGCTCCTAATCCACTCCCTGCCCATGACTGCTACTTCAGCATCTAGTGGTCCTGCAGTTAGGAATCCTGTATGAACTAGCGTACCTCCTAGTCCATCTACTATCTTTCCATCCTCGACACCTATTACTGCGTTATACCCAAATCCAACCTCAACTAATATGAAGCTGGTTTCCTCATAACTTATACCCAGTTTTCGAGACTGGTCAATAACGCCTAAGATAGCCACAGCCATCTTATCTGCAGTACCCATGTCTAACTTATTCACCTTTCTATATTCCGGGACCGTAGGAAGTAAGATAACTGAAGGAATATAGCAGACCTTAAGCTTTCTCACCCAGAATTCTTCAACAACCTTAGCCAAGGCATCATACACAGCCATACCTACCTCACCTGACTTCACACCTACCGCTAAGTCCTCCTCCCTAGTAAGTAGAAGTACCTCAAGAGCAAATTTCCGCGGCTCAATAATGTCACTGTTAAAGGTGAGAGGAACACCATAGCCTGAAGGACCAGCAATTAAGTCAACTTCACCTAGCTCCTCTACAGCTTCAATAAGTACATTAGGATTTTTAGCTACCTCTATAGTACTAACACTCTTTTCAGCGACTACGTAATCACCATCAATAACCACCAAGTCAAAACTCCCAGTACCTGGATCGATACCCAGGACCCGAGCCACCTAGAAGCACCGTAGTTTAGGTCAATGTAATGACTCTTAAACTTAATCTCGACTGCATGTCATGCGGACTCAGCATAGCGCTAATGAACTACTATTTAAGGTCAGCTATACTCAAACTTGCTGTATTCAGCTAAGGCACAATAGCTATCTTTATTTGACAGTAAGATAAGATATTAAAGCATTTAGTGTATCTTTAATACGTTCTCAAGAGCTTTTAACAGGACATTACAGTATCTTGGATGCCTCACAGAAAACCTGCTGTACTCCATTCCCAAACCATAAAATATGTGAGCAGGTTGAATAACTATTCCATATTTTCTGGCAAGTATTTTATGTAAGTACCTAGCATCTATACCAGAGTGCTTAATTAGGACGTAATTTGCTACCGAGTCAAATATCTTGAGACCTAATGACCTTAGGTGTTCTACTAAATAATTTCTCCACTCACGAACATACTTAATAGAATCGTTTAAGTACTTCTTTAATTCGATAGCATGATCTCTAAGTAGTCTAGTGTAGACACAGTCGCAGATTGAGCTGATGTTCCATGCAGGTCTCAGTGAATTAAGTACTTCAGTAAGTGACCTGCAGTTGCAGTAGGTAAAGCTCAGTCCTAGCCCTGGTGCTGCAAGAAGCTTAGTAAACGTCCTGACAATTATTATGTTTTCAGGTATGTTGTAATTAGCTAGCGAGCTCATGCCTGATAATTCTACGTAAGCTTCATTAATAATGAATAAGGAATTCTTAAATTCTGCTGCTAGTGAGAGTATTTCTTTAGGTGGCAAATAAGTTCCTGTAGGGTCATTAGGATTAATTATTACTATTACGTACTTCCCTCCGCTTCTAACGTATTTTGCTAGTGACTCCATACTAATTTCAAAATTATTTCCAGCTTCACGCATTAACACATACCTCAATTTAATTCCTAATACAGTACAAGGAAATTCTGGGACCCCGTGAACTGGAGCAACAGTAATTACAGTGTCAGGCTTAGCCGCTATAATTACTAGGTTAATAGCTTCCGAAACGCAGCTGCATGGTACAACATAACTCGGATTAAGGCCATAGAAAGACGCTATGGACACTCTTAATTCCAGGTAATTAGGATCCGGGTACCGAGTCCACACTCTGCTTCTCATACATCCATTAATTAACTCAATAAGTTCTTTGGGAGGCCCTAAGGGATTTAAGTTATTTTTAAAGTCAATGAGTAATTCATGGTTCATATATTTATATAGGTCGCGGGGCTCCTGAGACCTCATGTAACCACCATCGCAATGCCTATCCAATATCTAGATGTAATTCACACCTAGTACCGGGTGGTTCTAAATAGAAGTAGGTAATTGAGTCCTGCTGAATGTTATTCTCAAGCTTCAAGAAGTAATTCATCTGTTATGGTTACCCCTACACAATCTATTCTAGGGAATTAAGTATTTTATTGTCAATGAAGCCTGCCAGCGACTTAATCGTTGATAGTGAGCAATTAACATAAGTTAATTACGGTCTATTAAAGTAGTTGTTATGGGGAGTTTGCGTGATTAAATACATGAATATTGAGTTAGAAGTATTGAAAGGCGACATAACTAAGTTGGAGGGTATTGATGCTATAGTTAATCCAGCTAATTCACAAATGATCATGGGTGGTGGGGTAGCTGGAGCTATTAAGAGAGCAGGTGGTAGGATCATAGAAGACGAGGCCAGGAGGTACGCGCCAGTACCTGTTGGAAAAGCAGTAGCTACCACCGCAGGCAGGCTTAATGTGAAGTACGTAATTCATGCACCAACAATGGAGTACCCAGCAATGAGGACTACACCTGAGAAAGTACGTGCTGCAGTGAGCGCTGCGTTAAGTATATGCAGAAAACTAGGTATTAAGTCAATCGCATTTCCAGGTATGGGAACAGGTGTTGGTGGAGTGGACACTAAAGTAGCTGCTGAGGTAATGATCGATGCCATACTCAAGCACTTGTCTGAGGATACTACACTAGAGAAGGTAGTATTAGTAGCATATGATGATAAGCTCTACCAAGCATTTAAGGAGGTCGTTGAGAGGATCCCACTTAAGTAGGACTATTATTATATCTTACACAGGTTGGGGATATGGGTAAGGCAATACTTATTTCCGGCCTCTTACCTCATGAGTCAGGTAAGACATACTTCACTGCATCACTAGCTAAGGCCCTGAAATCGCTAGGATATGAAGTAGCTGTATTTAAGCCAGTTGCAGCTCACAGTCTCTGGTACCAGCTGAGGGTATTCAGAGATTCCGTAAAGCTGGGGGTGCTTGTTGGTGAGGACGTACTTAAATACATTAATTTAGGCCTAATAACTAATCCAGACCTCCAAAACCCTGTAGACATACTAACTGCTGTCCCAGATGTAACTAAGTTTGCAAGTATAGATAGCTACCTAAGCGTAATTGACTCAGCAGTATCACAGGCGGTACTTGCTAGGGTATCATTTACTGTTAGGAGGTACTTCCTAGCTGAAGATGTCCTCAATAGCCTCACACCTAAGCTTAGGGAAGAAGTGAAGAAATCACTGAGTACCTTTACGCCAGTTGTTAGGGTCAGCAGTTCCTGGCTCACAAATTATCTAAGTGGTAAGGAAGTAGATGCGGCAATTAAGTACGCTGCTGAGTCGGTTCTTAAGAAAGCCGACGTAGTGCTTATTGAGTCATTCAGCAGCGCCCTCATACCTTCAGCATCCCTCACACCATATGTTAATGTACTTGTTATTGTCACACCGAGTAGGGCTATGGTGTACCCTGGAGGTAAATTAAGTACTTACATATCTGCAATTAAGTCAGTTAATGAACTGGACAGTAGGTTCTTTGCCAGACTATTAAAGCCCAATACAACAGTTGAGATTCCTCCAAGCGAATACTGGCCACCTCCACCTCTAAAATATGAAGCACTAACTCCCATATTAAAGCTCCTTAACACCGGGCAGTAGTGAATTAAGTGAAGTAATTTTTGGTGTAACACTAGTTAATACGGCTTCAGAACTAAGATGAAAATAAGAATTAAGCTATAATTTATAGCCTTAAATTCATTCCTTTAGATTCCAGCTCTTTCTCAATACACTTTATGAAGTCCCTCACTATTTTAACTCTTTCCAATGCAAGTTCCCTGCCTTGAGGGGTCTTCATGAGATCAGGTAATTTAAGGATTTTAGTTTTAATATGTGCTATGGATTCCTCAATACCTCTGCCTATTGCGCCAGAGTATAGAAATACTCTAGCTATGCCTACAGCCCCTAGAGCATCGAGCTTGTCTGCATCACTAAGTATTTTGGCTTCAAGTATTTGGGGCTCTCTACTAGCCGAGTACGAATGCGTGCTTATGGCTTCAACAATTACCTTGACCTTATCTTCAGGGTACTTCATGGACTTAAGGAGGAGCTCAGCTACTTTTGCTGAAGTAAATGCGTGGTCGGCAGAGCCGGGCCCGCTCCTACCTATGTCATGAAGTAGTGCAGCTAATTCAATAACTTCCTTATCAACTTCATTGTAATATGATGCTATATGTAGTGCGAGCTTTCTGACCCTAACTACGTGTGGGTATCCATGGACAGGGTCACTACTCATTACATTCTTAACTAGTTCCACAATAACATCAACAATACCCACTTAAGTACCCCATAAAAAGACCTGGATATTACATTATGTTAAAAAGGTTAAACTAAATTCATTACTTTTAATGAGAGGCTTTTTAAGGAATTAAATAGCGGATACATTATATCGGTGCAATGTGCATGGCGAGTGTATCTCGTGAGTTAGTAGTTGAGAGCGAGGATGTTGATGCTGCTGAGGTAGAAAGTATTCATGATATATCAGCTGGTTTTAATGTAGTAATAACGGTCAGCAAGAAAGGTGAAGTAGCTGATTTAAAGGTCTATCAGCCAATTAAGGCATTTGATCCTGAGATTGTTGCTAAGGCTTCAGTATTCATAGCTGGGGTAGCATCATTCCTAGCCTCGCAGCTACGTGAGGCGGGTGTTAGAGAAGTAGATGTGGTAATGAATGATAAATTAGTTGTTATGGTATGTGATGAAGATAAAATTAAAGTAGGTATTTCAGCACTTACGTAATTTTTAACTCTTAAACTCACTGACTTAAAAATATTTTAGTGTAACTTATATAGTAGGGACTAACTCAGTATCCCTTAGCTCCGTCAGTATGACACATTTTTGTTTAAATTTCTTGAAAGGCCAAAGTTTTTTATTAACTTCTTAAAAATCTATTTGGGCTAAAATGCCAGCTCTTCAAGAGAATGTAGAGACTGTTATAGCATCTTCAAGCAAGTTTAAGGTCACTATCATTAAAGACCGGTGCAAGGAGTGTCAGTTATGCATTAGCTTGTGTCCTACTAAAGTGCTTGTGAGGGGTAGCAGGCCTAATGCAAGGGGCTTCAGGTACCCCGTACCTAAATTTATTGAGAAATGTATAGGTTGCAGAACATGTGAGTGGTGCTGCCCGGATCTTGCTATTTTTGTTGAGGTGATGAGTAGTTGAGGGTCGAGTATGTAACATCTAATATAGCTATAGCTGAGGGGGCTATGGCATCTGGCCTGAAGTTTTTTGCTGGATACCCGATAACACCTACATCAGATATTCTCGAGTACTTAGCTGAGGAGCTGCCTAAGAAGGGAGGAGTGGTTATTCAGCTTGAGGACGAGATAGCGTCAATTAATGCCATCATTGGTGCTTCATGGGCCGGAGCTAAGGCTATGACGGCTACTAGCGGGCCTGGCTTCTCACTTATGGTTGAGGCCCTGAGTTTCGCAATAATTACCGAGACACCTATAGTTGTAGTCTATGTTATGAGGGCAGGCCCCTCGACCGGAGTGCCTACAAGGTCCTGCCAGTACGATGTCCTCCAGGTGAGATACGGTAGTCATGGAAATTACGAAATACCTGTATTGACTCCCTGGTCAGCGCAGGAAGCTTTCGACCTTACTGTTAAGGCATTTAATATTTCGGAAGCACTTAGGGTACCAGTAATAATTCTTTCTGATGCGATGCTGGCTCACACATGGGAGAAGGTGATCATTAAGAATCCAAGTGAGCTGAAGATCATTAACAGGAAGAAGCCTAAGATGCCTCCACACGAGTACAAACCCTTCAAGCCTGATGAGGACTTAGTACCTCCAATGGCTTGCTTTGGCGAGGGTTATAGGGTTATGGTTGAGTCACTCACTCATGATGAGAGAGGGTATTATTCGCCGACGACAGAGGTTCAAGAGAGAATGATTCGGAGACTAGTAGAGAAAGTAAAGTACAATGCTCACTTAATACTTGACTATGATACCTACTTAATTAATGATGCTGAGTACTTGTTCTACGCTTACGGCTCAACAGCTAGGTCCGTCTACGCTTTAGTTAAGGAATTGAGGAAGGAGGGTATTAGAGCAGGTCTTTACAGGCCCAGAGCTCTATGGCCATTTGGTGATGAGGACCTGAGAAAGGTAGCGAAAAACGCTAAGAAGGTATTCGTAGTTGAGAATAATGTAGGATTAATTTACAGGGAAGTAGCTAGAGTATTAAGAAATAAGGACGTAATTCCTGTAGGCATTATTGACTTAGACGTACCTTCACCAGATAGAATTAGAGAGGTGATTAATGAGTGGCTGTAAGCAAGATTATTCATCCACTAGATAAGTATGTTAGAGTTGACAGACTACCTCATCTTTGGTGTCCTGGTTGCGGAATAGGAGTAGTTATGTCAGCTATGCTGAGGGCTATAGAGAAGAGAATTAATGAGGGGCTATTTAATGAGGAGGACGTAGTTACTGTCGGAGGTATTGGCTGTACAGCTAGAATGCCGCTGTACTTAAACTTCGATGCAGTACATGCTATACACGGAAGAGCAATACCATTTGCTGTTGGTGCTAAGCTATCTAATCCTAAACTAAAGGTAATTGTTATTGGTGGCGACGGTGACATTGCTGGGATAGGTGGGAATCATTTAATACATGCTGCAAGGAGGAACATGGACATTACGGTAATTATGGTTAATAACATGGTTTATGCGATGACTGGAGGGCAGCTCGCACCAACTACCCCCATAGGCCTCTACACAACCACGACACCTAGGGGTAATCCGGAGAAGCCCATTAATGTAATTAAGCTTGTTGCCTCACTTGGTGCCAACTATGTCGCAAGGACATCAGTCACGCACCCAGCGCTAATTGAGAAGTACGTGTACAGGGCGCTGGGTAAGGAGGGCTTTGCATTTGTTGAGGTACTCTCGACATGTCCCGAAATATTTGGTAGACACATAGGCATTAGAGATGCTGTGCAGCTATTCATGGAGTTAAGGAAGAGGGTCAAGGTTAAGGCTAGGCCACCGATAGATGATTCCTACTATGACTGGGGTAGTGGATTCGTGATTGGAGAGTACATTGATAAGGATGACCCAGGTTACTTGAGAATGATTGGTCTCTTAAGGTGATATTGTTGAGGAAGGAAATAATAATTGCTGGCAGAGGCGGGCAGGGGATTCTCCTCTTAGGTCACGTAATGGGTGTTGCCGCCGCTAAGTTCAGTGAGTACTACGTGACAGGTACTGAGTCATATTCAGCTGAGACTAGAGGAGGTGACTCTAAGGCTGAGATAATAATAGCTGATAGTGCTGAGGAGCTCGGGTACATGAAGGTTAGGAGGGCTGACATAGCTGTCTTCATGTACGGGGAGCAGCTGGTAAAGTACAGTAGCTTAATTAGACCTAATGCTGTGGTTTTTGCTGACTCAACATTCATTACTGAAGTAGTAAGGAAGGACTGGATGCTTAAGTTAGCTCCCTACACTAAGATTGCTGAGACTGAATTAGGTACTCCGAGAGTAGCTAATATGGTTGCACTGGGTCACTTAATAGGTGTTACTAAACTCTTAAGTACTGAAGCTGTTGAGAAGGCCATAGAGTACGTAGTTAAGAAGTCATGGATTAAATTAAATAAGAAAGCCTTTAGAAGAGGTTTAAGAGTAGCTAATGAGTAATTAGGTAGTACCTCTCTAGGCAAAATTCCTATTGAGGTAATGCTCAAGTAGGTTTATTACAGACATACCTCTAAATAATTAATTGAAGACAGCGACTTCACCAGCACCGTCAGTGGCTGTTGAAGCATCGCCTAAACCAGGGTGAGAGGTGACTTGAGGGATGTATTGGAGGTTAAATGGAATTCAGAAGTGCCCTAGATGCGGTGGGAGAATGACGTACTACAGCGAGGCTGAGAGGCTCAACGGCTCTAAGGTCGTCCGGTATATAATTAAGTGTAAGAGCTGCGGATATAGGGAAGTACTGCAAGAGGTTGAGGTCAGGAGAGTGCGGCGTGGTCTAATGATCGTGCGGAGATACTAAGTAGGGCAAAAACCAATACTTTTTAATTTCCTGGCCACACTCTAAAGCCCGAACAGTAATGTAAGTTATTCTCTAGTACGTTATTAGTAGCTAAGCAATACATGTACTTGTATGTTTCACACTTAGTGGACAAGACTTATTAATTGCACCAGTGCATTGGTGTACGGTGATACGTATGCGCCAAA
>CAYZJX010000008.1:0-6749 GCA_964479035.1 uncultured Desulfurococcaceae archaeon | reverse complement strand
GTGTTCTTCTGAATTTAGTTTAACTGACAAGAAAATTATGTGTTCTTGTGGCGGATTACTGCAAGTTGAATTTAAGGAGATACCAGAATTAACGTGGGATGCACTAAGGAGCAGACCGTTTAAGTTATGGAGGTACAGGGAACTAATACCAATACCTTCTGGGGCAAGGATAATATCTTTGGGTGAAGGAGGTACTCCTCTGATCAAGTTAATGGTGTCAGAGAATTTAGTGCGTATTAAGAGGGCCTATATTAAGTTTGAAGGGGCTAACCCTACAGGAAGTTTTAAGGATAGGGGAATGTCTGTAGCGGTATCAATGGCCAAGTACTTAGGTGCTAGAGTAGTTGCTTGTGCATCAACAGGAAATACATCAGCATCGATGAGTGCTTACGCTGCCAGAGCAGGTCTGAAGTCACTGGTGATACTACCTAAGGATAAGGTAGCTAAGGGCAAGCTCATGCAGGCAGTACTACATGGTGCTATACTAGCCTTTATTGATGGCAGCTTCGATGATGCCTTAAGGGTGGTTATTCAAGTAGCTGAAAAATATCCTGTCTACGTTCTTAATTCACTGAACCCATGGAGAATTGAAGGTCAGAAAACGCTAGCGTTTGAGGTAGCTGATGAAATAGGTGTTCCCGACTGGGTCATAGTACCTGTCGGTAATGGAGGAAATATATCAGCTATATGGGAGGGCTTTAAGGAGCTTAAGGAGGCAGGGCTAATTAATGAGCTACCTAAGCTGGCTGGTGTGCAGGCATCTGGTGCAGCACCCCTGGCTAAAGCATTTAGGGAAGGTCTAAGTGTACCTGAGTTCATAGATAATCCAGAGACTATAGCTACAGCTATAAGAATCGGGAAGCCTGTTAATTGGCCTAGAGTATTAAAGGCTATTAAGGAAAGTGAGGGAGTACTCACTGATGTTTCTGATGAAGAGATTATTAGTGCTCAAGAAGCCCTTGCTAGGCTTGAGGGCATAGGTGTTGAGCCAGCAAGTGCTGCATCATTAGCAGGTCTTATTAGGTTGAGGAGGGAGGGGCTAATAGATAGAGATGAAAGCGTAGTTCTAATAGCTACTGGCCATGCACTGAAGGATCCGGATGTAGTCCAATACTATTCAACGCCTACATACTACTTGAGCGGCGTGAATATCTTAACATTAATACGTGAAATTACTGGGAATATAGCAAGAAGCTAGCTAAGTGAGGTGTCCGTGTTCATGTTAAATTTTCAAGTATTAGAAGTAATACTTAAAAGAATACCAAAAGTAATTATTGCTGGTGATAATAATGCGCCAAATGCTATAGTACTTGTAAGTAAAATTGCGTATTCTAAATCAAACCTAATTAATAGTTTAAGTCACTTACACAATCCAAATTCTCAGGCAATAAACTTACAAACCATAGATGACGTGCATAGAGCAGGCAATAAAGAGATTAAGATTACTGTTGAGGCACCAGCCTCAATAGCTAACTTAGGGCCGGGCTTCGACGTACTTGCTATGGCTATTGATAAGTTTAAGGACATTGTTGAGCTGGCTGTTAAGCCAGGATCTGGTAAGATTTCAATTAAGGTGGAGGGTATTAAAGTACCTGAAGGTAAAGGAAATGTAGCGTATGGTGTTATTGAGGAGGCTATCGAGAAATACCAACTACGTAACATGGACTTTAATACCAGGATTATTAAGGGTGTACCACCAGCTTCAGGACTTGGTAGTTCAGGAGCTACAGCAGCTGCAACAGCATACGCTATTTCAGTTGCCGCGGGCTTAAACCTAAGTACTAGGGAATTAGTCAGGCTGTCTGGTGCTGGTGAGGCCGTAGTTGCTGGTATGCCGCACTATGACAATGTATCAGCTAGTATCCTTGGCGGTATAGTGCTGATTGATCCAGCAGACCTAAATACTTACAGAATTCAGCCCAGGATTAAGTTCTGGGTAGCTGTAGTGTCACCTAACATACCTAAGGGACCTAAGAAGACCTTCATAGCTAGAGCTGTCCTACCTAGGAAGGTAGATCTCCCACTAATTATTAAGCAGTCGGCTGGCTTAGCTAAGTTAGTATATGCTCTTCACGTAGGTGACTTAGAGACCTTTGGTACGGCAATATCTGCTGATTACATCGTAGAACCCCATAGAGCTAAGCTCATACCGAAGTACTGGAACCTCAAAAGAATAGCACTAGAAAATGGTGCACTAGGCTTCAATATAGCTGGTGCTGGCCCATCAGTATTCTCCATACACAGAAGCGAGTCTGAAGCTAAAGAAGTTGGTGAGTTGATGCTGAATTACCTCAAGAGGTCAGGTATTGATGCTTCACTATATGTAACTAAGGTATCAGAGCACGGTGTGAGAATTATCAGGTGTTAACTATGGTGAGGGTGATAAAGGTAGCCTTAATAGGATTTGGTACGGTTGGTAGGTTCTTAGCTAAGTTGATAGCACTTAAAGGGAGGTCTATAGAAGAGAAGTACAATACTAGATTGAGTATCATAGCTATAGCTGACTCAGGAGGTGCTGCAATTAAAGAGGAAGGGTTCACATCGTATGAACTGCTGAGATTGACAGAATTCCCTAGATCCGCTGTGAGTACCTATAGTCCGTATGGAGTGCCGGGTGCTGAAGTAGCAGATATTTACCGTAGGATAGTGCCTGATATTCACGTAGAGGCAACACCATCGAACTATGTGGATGGTGAGCCAGGAATCAGTAACGTACTTTACGCATTAGAGAGTGGTGCGCATGTCGTATCCTGTAATAAGGCACCCTTCGTCCTGAAGTACAGTTACATCATGAACTTAGCTTCAGGGAAGGAGCTAAGGATAAAGTTTAAGGCTACTGTGATGGCTGGGACGCCGCTTATTGACCTGTTAATGAGTCTTAAGGGTTACGAGGTTGAGCGTGTTGAGGGGATACTTAATGGTACAACAAATTTCATATTAACTGAAATGCATGAAAATTTGATTACGTATGAGGAAGCCCTTAAGAAGGCCCAGGTAATGGGGATAGCTGAGTCTGATCCAGACCTAGATGTTAAGGGCTGGGACTCAGCTGCTAAGTTGGTCATAATATCAAATGTCTTAGGGAAGTCGTTGAGTTTAGGTGATGTTATTAGGGATGGCCTCTCAAGACTTAGTATTAGGGACGTGTACAGAGCTATTAAGGAGGACTCAGTAATTAAGTTCGTTGCTGAGTTAGACCTCAGGGAGGGGAGGGCCTCAGTCAAGCTATCTAAGGTGCCGAAGAACAGTATATTTGCTTCAATTACTGGGACCTTGAATGCTGTTAAAATAAGAACTGATGTTAATGAAATCACTCTCATAGGTAAGGGTGCTGGTGGTCCTGAGACAGCTCACGCAGTGCTTGATGACATTATAACTATAGCTCGGGAGGTGAGGAGAGCGTAATGACAGGCCTCACAGTAGTAAAAATAGGCGGCTCACTTCTAAGGAATGGGAAGTCATACTTATCTGTCGCAGAAGAAATTAGGAAGGGTTTCGGCGCAGGCAATACTAAGGTAATTATTGTGGTTTCAGCTATGAGTGGTGTAACTGATGACTTATTGAAGTCCTTTAGCGGATCCAAAAGTGCTTTAGAAAGAGTTATAGAGAGGTATGTTGAGGCTGCAGCATGCTTAGGTGGCAGCAGGCTTGAGGCTAGGGTCATTAGTGAGTTGCTCAAGCTTAAATTGGCTCTCGAAGTGGGCAGTGGATATGATTGTGTTCTGAAGGATTTAGTGCTCTCATTTGGCGAGAAATTAAGTAAGATCTTACTTGTTGAAGCTCTACAGCAGGCGGGTGTTACGGCCGCAGGGCTTAATGCTACTGAAGTTATTAAGACTGACGGTACTCATGGGAATGCGCTAATAAAGTATCGTGAGACCCGTGTAAGGCTGATCAACTATGTTGAGCCTGTCTTTATGGAGGGTGCTGTTCCCGTTATTGAGGGCTTCATAGGGTCTACACTGGATGGTGAGGTAACTACCTTAGGTCGTGGAGGCTCGGACTACACAGCCACAGCCATAGCAGCACTACTGGGTGCTTCTGAAGTACACATAATCACCGATGTCCCAGGAATTATGTCCGCTGACCCGAAGTATGTCAGGTCAGCTCATGTAATCCCTGAAATGAGCTATAGTGAAGCTATTGAAGCATCTATTTACGGCTGTAAGCGTCTTCATCCAAGAACGTTCCACCCACTTACTGTAGTTCACGAGTGCAGGGTCTATGTGGGGTCTTGGAGAAGAAGTACGTTCATATCTAGATTTTCTAGTAGCGGATGTAGAGGTCCTAAGCTAGTAACCTTTAAGCTCAAGGGCAGACACGCTTATGTTGCACTGGTAGGTGATGGCGTCAGTGAGCACGGGATAGTTGGTAAAGTTGTCGACTTACTGAGGTATGCTGGCCTGAAGTATGAGGGTATTTATGCTTTTGCAGGTAGGCCGTCCATAGTTCTCCTATTTAAGGATCAGGTACTAGATAAGGCGCTTAATGTACTTCATGAACTAGTTGTTGAGGGGGTGAGTGGCGCGTGAAGTACAGTGTATGTGTGCTGGGTGCTACGGGCATTGTTGGTCAGAGATTCGTCTCACTGCTAGCTGATCACCCATGGTTTAAGCTAGAGATTCTGACGGCCTCAGAGAAGTACGTAGGTAGGAGGTACGGTGAGGTCGTTAACTGGGTTATTGATGATCCGCTGCCTGAGCATGTTAGAGAAATTAGGGTGTCTTCAGTAAGTCCTGACACGATAGTCAGGGAGAGGCCTGACATAGTGTTTTCCGCCTTGCCATCTGATATAGCCTTGAAAATTGAGGTGGAGCTACTTAAGAAAGGTATCAGTGTAGTATCTAATGCGAGCCCGATGAGAATGGAGCCTGATGTACCGCTTCTTAATCCTGAAGTAAATGCTGACCACTTAGAACTCGTCAGGCAGCAGAGTAGGAGGGGCTGGAAAGGAATCCTAGCTAAAGTACCTAATTGCAGTACAGCGATACTTACTCTAGCACTAAAGCCTATTGCTGATGAATTAGGGATTAGAAGAGTTGTAGTATCTACAATGCAGGCAGTTTCTGGAGCTGGCCTCAGAGGTGTTCCGTCGGCTGCCATAATTGATAATATAATACCCTATATCAAGGATGAGGAAGAGAAAATTGAGAAGGAAACCCTAAAGATTTTGGGTAGTATTGAAGAAGGGAGAGTCAAGTATGCTGAAGTAGCTATTACGGCTAGCTGCCATAGAGTTGCAGTTCTTGATGGACACTTAGAGGCAGTGTTTATTGAGACATCTAGGAGGGTTAGTGCCGAGGAGGTTAAGGAGGTACTTAGGGAGTTTAAGGGTAATAAGATTAAAGGGCTTAACCTACCGACAGCCCCTAAAAACCCAGTAATTATTAGGGAGGAGTCTGACAGGCCTCAGCCCAGACTGGACAGGAAGGCTGGAAAAGGCATGAGTGTCGTTCTCGGCAGGATTAGAGAGGATAAGGTACTTAATGGTGTAAAATTCGTGGTGCTTGGGCACAACACCATCAGAGGGGCTGCAGGAACTGCGGTCTTGATCGCAGAGTTAATTACTAAGGAGGGCTTAATTTAATTAATGAATTTCTTGAATACTGGTATTTAATTGCAAATACGTACATATTAAAAATCAAATAGTTACTATGATTCACCAGTGTGATGATTTATGGTTAGAGAAAACACTAAGGCAATTCATGGGCATGGGATGGAGGAGGCTTACGGCTCAGTGATTCCACCAATTTATGTTAGTGCTGTTTACCGGTTCTTAAATGAAGACCACGCCATCAAGAGCGATAGAGGACTCGTAATTAAGTATGCTCGTGAGGAAAACCCTACATTAAGGGCTTTAGAGAAGGTTATTGCGGGACTTGAAGAAACCGATGATTCACTAGCATTTGCTAGTGGTATGGCAGCAATATCAACTACTATAATTAAGTACGTGAAGCCTAGCACAAAGGTGGTTGTGCCTATTGAAGTCTACAGCACTACTCTTCAACTTCTTGAAGAACTCTCTGGAAAGCTGAAGTTTAAGCTAATTAAGGTATGGCCGTCGGCTAAAAGTATTGTTGAGGCAATAGACAGGGAAACGTCTGTGGTGCTGCTTGAGGTAATGACAAATCCGACACTTAAGGTCATTGACTTAAGGTACGTTTGCAACTCACTGCCTTCAGATAATGTTGTACTCATAGTTGATAATACATTTACTACTCCAGTACTTCTTAAGCCTGCTAAATTAGGGTCTAAGCTAGTTATTCACAGCCTAACAAAGTACTTGGCAGGACACAATGACGTTATAGGTGGTGCTGTAGCCGGCTCATTCGACATGATTAAGGAGCTATGGGACTGGAGGAGAATGCTCGGTACTCTGCAGCAACCCTTTGAAGCGTACCTCACACTTAGGGGAATTAAGACTCTTGAGGTGAGATTTGAGAAAATGTCCCAAAGCGCTCTAGCAGTAGCTGAGTTCCTGTCAGAACACTCACGTATTGAGGAGGTAATGTATCCAGGCTTGAGCACGGACCCCTATCATGATATAGCTGAGAAGCTGTTCTTAAGGAAGCTCTACGGTGCTGTCGTAAGCTTTAAAATAAAAGGGTCTAAAGATGAAACAATTAGGTTCCTTAAGAAGCTCAAAATAATCAAGCCAACACTAAGTCTTGGCGGCACTGAATCTCTAATATCAATAGCTAGTGCTGCAGCAGCTAAGTACATTCCGCATGAAGAGCGGCTGAAATTAG
>CAYZJX010000007.1:0-21451 GCA_964479035.1 uncultured Desulfurococcaceae archaeon | reverse complement strand
ATTATAGCTATGAAGAATCTTGCTGCACTAGCAGATGGCGGATATATCATCCCCCTAGACGATTACGTACAGAAATACTGGATACTGCTAGAGGACATCTATCCATCACTTTGGAATGCTGTTAAGTATAAGGGTAAGATATGGGGTATACCTCAGGACACTGAAGCACGTCCACTCTACTTCAGGAAGGACGTACTTAGAGCTTTGGGATGGAGCGAAGATGAGATAAATGCTTTGCCAGAGAAAATCAGAAAAGGTGAAATAATTCTACTTGACTTAATAAATATAGCTAAAGAGGCAATGGATAAAGGACTAGTTAAGTGGGGCTTCTACCATAGACCTAACTTCGGCGGCACGCCATTTATCATACTGTACTACCAGTATGGCGGCATAATGCAGGACCCAGAGACAGGAAAACTTATCCTTGTGAAGTCAGCTATGTTAAAGATGCTGCAGCTACTTCATAAAATGGCGCAGGAAAGTAAAGTGCTTCCACCTGACATGATAGGTACTTCATGGAGGAAGATACACTCTGACTTTGTGAATGGCAGGGTACTCTTCTGGTTTGGCGGCACATGGCACTGGTCTGAGTGGCAAAAAGTACCGTACCATGAGAAGCTAGGCAATGTTACTGAGTCATGGCTCAGGGAGAATGTAGGCTTTGCACTGGTACCCGCTCCAGAGCCTGGTCTAAGCCCAATGACCCTATCGAGCCCGTATATCTACTACGTAACATCACAATCAAAGCATCCGGAGCTAGCATTTCTATTGATAGCACTGGCTACTTCAGCACCATTAGACGCGAAACATGCTGTTGACAGTTCACATCTACCTGTGAGGCAGACAACTGTCGATCATCCCTACTACCAAAAGTCAGAATACCTTAGGGAAGTAGCATATATGCTAAGCTACACGTCCTACGAGCCTATACATCCAAAGTACTCAGCCTATAAGAATGCGTGGATTACGGCAATAACTAAGGTTGAAAAAGGAGAATTAACACCTGAGCAAGCACTTGATGAAATGGTTAATACATTAAAAACTGAGCTAGGAGATCAGATAATCATAAAGGAGTAATGGATTAAATTTTTAATCAAATAACCTTTTTATTTTCAATATCAATATTATTGTGACATAATAAAATAATATATACTCACCTTATATCGGCTTAGTACTTAACCTACAGACCTCTTAAAGAGGTGATACTAGTGCCTGATACGGAATCACGAGCCTCTCTGAGTAGGAAGTCGAAGTTTAAAGGCATTAAAATATCGGGCAAAACACTACCATGGATTTTCTTAGCTCCTTTGCTAATCATGATAGCACTTTTTTGGATTTTACCCGTAGCACTAACTGTTTACTTAAGCTTCACTGATTTAACAATTAAGAATTTTCTTGCATTCATATGTGACTTTTTTACACCTAATGTTAAGCTCACACTCAATAACTTCCAGAAAATTTTCCTGGGAGGCGACCCGTACCTTCCTGAAGTACTGAAGATAACGGCACTATATGTAGGGAGCGTCTTAGCAATTAATGCATTATTCGCTATAGTCCTATCTATTGCCATAGCTTTCTTTGTTCGAAATGAAATACTATCAATGCTGCTGCGTGTCTCATGGCTGCTTCCTAGAATAACTCCCGGTATTATCTATGCACTTCTATGGATCTGGTTCATAGATCCCGAAGTCGGCCTAATGAATACCTTCCTTAAGTTTATGGGGATGCCCGAGTCATGGTTACCGAGTAGCTGGCTCTTAGATAAACCACAATCCCAGTTATTGATGATAATAATTAACGGCTACGTAGGTGCTAGCTTTGGGATGATAATATACACTGCAGCAATAAAGTCCATACCCATAGATCTAATAAATGCAGCCTTAGCTGACGGGGCTTCCGATTTCCAAATCGCAAGACACATCATAATTCCACTACTCAGGTGGCCCATGCTATTCGTGATATCTTGGCAAACACTTAGCCTGCTCGCATCCTATGAATACATACTAATGGTTTGGGGCGCAGGAGGTGGTGGAGGCTATGCGGGAATTGCTAGAGCTGCAGGAGTTATGGTTTACTCCCTTTACTCTTACACGCAAGCATTTTCGGAGTACAACTATGGTTATGCTGCGGCAATATCACTCATACTTGTTATCATTGGTATCGCACTAATAATGACGTACTTCAAAGTGTTTGGTTTTCGCAGACTTATGGAGCCAAGTCGTGTGGAGGTGTAATAAAACATGGTAAAGCACAATTATAGTAAGGCAAAGTACCTGGCTTACAGAATACTAAAATATGTTATAGTAATAATTGTAGCAATAATCCCCATTATCCCGGTATGGCTCATGTACTCATGGCTAATATCACAGAGTTTCAGTAGAACAGTTATTCTTGGTATAGTTCCGTCAGGCTTTACGCTAAGTAACTGGAGGTTCCTTTGGAGCTCCATAACTATGGGGTTAAAGACATACCCTAATGTTTGGCCTATAGTATTTAATACACTCTTCCTATCACTCGGTGTCTCAGCACTAGTAGTTTTCATAAGTAGTCTTGGAGGATACGCCCTATCTAGGATGGAATTTAAAGGCAGAAGTCAATTAATGCAGTTCATATTGGCTCTACACGCATTTCCAAGCGTGATTCTCCTAGTAGCCCTCTTTATACTCCTAAATAAGCTCGGGCTTTACGGAAAGGGCATAATGACGCTAGTTGGAATTATCTTAGTTAAGGCTGCCTTAGAGATACCTATGGCAACATGGATAATTAAAGGATTCTTTGACTCTATACCGTGGGATGTAGAATGGGCCGCGTTGGTTGACGGTTGTACAAGATTCAAAACGTGGAGGAATATAATTCTGCCACTTGTCTTGCCTGGAATAGGTGCTGTTGCTGTCTTTTCTTTCCTATCAGGTTGGTCTGAGTTCCTTCTAGTCTTCACCTTTGTGAAAAATGAGTCTTACTACACACTACCTGTACTAATTTATCACATGATAGGAGAATTTAAGGAAATTAACTGGGGCCTACTGGCTGCTTTAGGCCTCTTTTATATGATTCCAGTTTTGATATTTTTCAGTTTATCACAAAAGGTTCTGTTGAGAATATATGTAGGAGGCATAAAGAGGTGATAATTAATGGTTAGGGTAAGATTAGATAGTGTCAGCAAGTACTTCGGCAAGGTCAGGGCAGTAGAAGAGATAAATATAAACATAAGTGATGGTGAATTCGTTGCACTTTTAGGCCCTTCAGGATGCGGGAAAACGACAACACTGCTGATGATCGCAGGAATATACAAGCCGTCAAAAGGCAGAATATACTTTAATGAAACAGACGTCACAGATGTTCCGCCAAAAGACAGAAATATAGGCATGGTATTCCAGAGCTACGCGTTATACCCTCACATGACCGTCTATGAAAATATTGCTTTTCCTTTAAGAATAAAGAAGGTACCAAAGACAGAGATTAACCATAAAGTTAAGGAAATAGCCAAACTTCTCAGAATAGAAAATTTACTGGACAGGAAGCCCGGGCAGCTTTCAGGAGGTCAACAGCAGCGTGTTGCACTAGCAAGAGCGCTGGTAAAACGTCCAGATGTTCTCTTGCTGGATGAACCACTCAGCAATCTGGATGCGCTACTCAGAGTTTACATGAGAGCTGAGCTTAAGAGACTACAAAGAGAGCTGAATATAACCACCATTTACGTCACTCACGACCAAATAGAAGCTTTGTCAATGGCTCATAGAATAGTTGTCATGAATGAAGGTAGGGTGCAGCAAATAGGAACACCAGATGAAATATACAATAAACCTGCAAATACATTCGTGGCCAGCTTCATAGGCACACCTCCAATGAACTTAATACCTTGTTCCTTCATCGAGGAAAATAACAGTTACTTCATAGAGTGCTCGGCCATTAAACTACCGCTAGTTAAAGACGTAGGTAATTTAATAAGGAACAACATTTCCTCTAGCGAAGTAATCCTCGGAGTTAGACCAGAGGATATAGACATAATTCATGGAAATGAGGAGGGACATGCCACAGCTCACGTACTTGTTACAGAACCATTAGGCCGTGATGTTGTTGTTACTACAGATGTCGGCGGAAATATAATTAAGATAGTGACAACACCATTAAAATCACCTACTCCAGGAGAAAAAATTAAAATTAAATTTAGAACCAAAAAAATTCACATCTTTGATAAAAAGTTCGGGAAAGCAATAATTTAGGCATTACCACAGCAAAATAAAATTTCTTAATAGGCTACGTACTCTCTTCTCTCACCTAAGCTAATGTAAAGGCATGTACTGCCCGATTTAGCGTTTTCATGACATATTGTAGCAGCAAATGTAGTTTTTCCCACACCTGGATGTCCAGCTACAAGTACTGTACTACCTTCAGTTAAAGTATTCTTAAATCTTCTATCTAGATCTTTTATACCAAAGACGAATTTCTTCTTATTCATTGTCTCACATCTAAATGAATAGTTAATTATAGACCCTTAGTATTCTATTAACTAGTTTAATTAGTATTTATTGTCTCCATCTAGTAGTTGATCTACATTCGTCAGATGCTCAAGTATGTTACACAATAATTTACTGTTATGATTTAATTCAGCTACAATACTGTACTGAAAATAAATAATATTTTACAGAAGTTCACTATTTTCACTCAGTGAAGCGCTCATGCTTGAAGCAGTAGGGGTACTAGCAGGCTTTATTACCTTAGCTATATTGCTAGCTTTAAGGCTACCGATATGGATAGTACTAACGGCTACAGCTGCAGTAACTTCTATAGTTATTGGCGGCGTCGAAAATCTTGTAAATATTACTTTAATAACTACCACTGACATGTCAACCCTAAACTTGCTTGCAGTAACTTTCCTCATAATGTTTTTCGTTAATTTATACAAAATAACAGGATATATTGACCGCCTAGGTAATGAGCTAGTGAAAGCATTAAAGAGGCCTAAGATCGTGTTAATTCTCGTTCCTGCCATACTAGGACTTCTGCCTGTGGCGGGAGGTGCCTTAATGTCAGCTCCTGTTGTTGATTCTGTAGGTACTTCAATGGGTTTAGAAAGAGATAAGAGATTATTTATAAATGTGTGGTATAGGCACGTAATCTTTCTTTTTTACCCTATAAGTAGTGTTATAATATTAACAGCAGCGCTGGGACGAACGACGGTGTGGGAGATAGCTTATAGGCAGCTTCCTGTAGCAGCAGTTATGATTATTGTAGGTTTTATACTAGGTCTTAGGGAAAGAAAAGGAAAAGTGCATGCTGCACTACTTGTTACAGATGTACCTAATTTTAAGGTTTTAATTAAGACCTTAGCACCAATTATAGTAGCTGTATTGGTTTCACTTAGTACTTCCTCATTAGTAAGAAATATTTTTGGTGCATCATTTCAGCCGCTATCCATAGCTATTGGTATTCTATTTGCATTACTTCTTTTAGTAATGCTTTCTAAGCCGAGCATATACGGTCTCGTAAAAGCTATTATGAATAGGGGCTCCATAGAACTGGTTCTGGCTGCATATGGAGCGATGCTTCTTAGAATGGCATTTACTAAAGCTGATATAGGTGGCATAATATCGGGAATGATGGGGGGAAGCACTAATCCAGCACTCTTAGCTATGGCCCTCCCTGCCGGGCTAGCGTTCGCTACTGGCACATCACTTGGGAGTATAGCTATTTCCTTATCTATTCTTCCTTCAATAACGCATCTCACACCAAGCTTAACTGCATTGGTTTATGCTTCATCTTTCTCAGGATACTTAGCTTCCCCGCTACATCTCTGCTATATATACACTGCACAATATCTTAGAATTCCCTTCACAGCTGGTTACAGGTATATGATACCTGCAATAGTAGCACTCTTAGCTGCTGCTTATGGCGTCTATATTCTTACACCTTCATAAATGAAGCTATTAAAACGTGTCATCACATAAGTACTGCTCAAAGTTCTTTATGGACTTAAGTACTTCGTGATCAACATTTAAGTCTATACTTAATGGTGTAATAGTCACACAGCCGTCTTCAAAGGCAATAACATCGGTACCTTCGCCTGCTTTAGCAGGAACGCCGTAGAGCCAATAGTACCTCCTGCCTCTAGGGTCAGTGCCAGGTTTATATGCTGCACTCCACCTCATTCTAGCTGCTTTAACAACCTTAACGCATTCCTTAAAGTTACTTGATTTAGGTATATTCACAGAAAGTACGTCAACTCCATCCGGCATACCATTGCTGCTCACATACTTGACTAATTTATGTGCTACATATTTTACTATGCTCCTTAACCTAGGATCATCAAATTCACTAAATTCCCTTATGTCTGCTGAGAATGCTATGGCTGGTATCCCCATCAAAGCTGCTTCAATGGCTACAGCTATTGTGCCACTATAAAATATATGCTGAAGAGAGAGATTATCTCCTACATTGACCCCAGAGAGTACTATGTTGGGCTTGAAATTAAGCACCTCAATTGCTAGGTGTAAGGCATCTATTGGTGTTCCGTCAGTTACATAAACCTTATGCCCCATAAATGACGTCTCTATAAATCTTAGTGGCTTACCAAAGGTTATTTCCCTTCCAGTAGCAGATCTGGGAAACTCCGTTGACGTAATTATGACATCCCCCAATTCTTTTACTGCATCATAAAGTAAGTAGAGACCAGGGCTCAGGTATCCGTCATCATTCGCTACTAAGATTCGCAAAATACCACCATCTACTTTAAGATTCAAAAGAATTTAAGCCATTAAGACCTAGAGTCAAGATGAACCAAGCTTATTTGATAACTCACTGCTGATTAAGACCTCAACACTTGAACCATCATCTAAGTCATTAAGCAGTTCTAGAATGCTTTCTAAATCACTTATGTCCCTGAACGTCACAAGTGCCCTAATCTCTCCATTAATTCTTACAATAATGTACACTATATCTTACACCCACTTAATTAATTACATTCTTAAAGAGTTACAATAATGTATTACGTCCGTAAGGTATTACGTCAAAGAAGGATAATTGAAGCATTACTTACAGTATTGTGTCCCTAGGTATTTAAGTAAAGTTTTAAGTTAGATAATCAATAGGGTGAATTAACTAGTGATATTGTTTAGGAAGCGTTCTGACAGGAGGATACTAAAACGAAAAATAGCTGAGGTAATTATTGATCTTAAGCAACTTCACAAACGTGCATACGTATGGAGAGCTAGACTTGAAGAAAGGATCAGAGATTATGAAATAAAGCTTCAGTATGAAACAATTAAGGAAAAGAAAGTAGCATTAGCAAATTCTATTGCAATGTATAGAAAGGCATTACATATAATTACTAAGATTGAAGTTGCTCTAGAGTTACTTTTACTGAGAGTAGAGACCCTTAATTTGTTGAAACTAACAGGAGACGAGCTAATTATGATTAAGACAGTTCTAAGCGATATTAGAGGCTTCACTGAGGGGTTCCCTGACATATCAGTTATTACAGAAGACTTGGTTGAAAGAGTTAATGACTTAATTCAGTATTTACCCTCTTTTGAATCAGCTAGTTATCCCGTAAAAGCAGAAAATGAAGCAAGAAAGATACTAGAGGAAGCTAGAATTCTAGCCGAAGAAAGACTTAAGGAGTCCATGCCCAGCTAATTTATAATATCTGTTCACAAAAGCTAGTTTACTATACTTACTCGAGTCAAGACGGCAATATTTTTGTGTTTTTGCAATGCAAATTACTAGCCTTTGTAATAGAATTTATTATCCCGTAATTCTAGAATACCCTCCTCGACCAGCATTTTAACGGCTTCCTTGAAGTACTTCTCACCAACGTTTATTTCGTACCATTCAAGGAACTTTCTGATTAATTCATCGTATGACCACACAGTCTTATACCTACTTTCCTCACCCAGCATTCTCTTCATGAACTGAAACGTATCCTCCAATCTAGTCCATGGGTACTGAAACCACACCCACTCAGTAACCTCTATGTAATAGTAGTCAGGTCTTAACTTAGCAACAGGAGAAATCCACTGCAATGTAGCTATTCTCAACTCAGCTGGTTTCCAGTGTTTCATAATGAAGTCTCTAGCCAATATTAGCGATTCACCTGTATCAACAATGTCATCAACAAGAAGTGCTTTCTTACCACTCAGATCTAATTCATAGGCAAATTTAATAATTGCTCTATCGGCTGCTTTAGCAGCTTCGGTCCAGTGCTGGCTCTGAATAGAAATTAAATTCTCAACATTAAGGAAGTCACATAATAGCCGCGCTGGCACGAACCCGCCCCTAGCTACAGCTATGATAACGTCTGGCTTGTAATTTGATTCCTTAATTTTAGTAGCTAAACCTCTTGACCACTCAACAATATCTTCCCAACTGACTAGCCTAGTTGGTACCTTACCCATGAAACTCCCTCAAAATAAAGTAAGGTAAAGTTCATAAACTTTTATAGTCCTGACATGAAGAATAAGTATTTAATCTTTATCTATGAAGTGATTTAGGGAATTCCTAATGTATGGTTGGAGCGGTAAACTATTGGTTATTGACTTAACTAATGAAAAGTTCAGCGAATCTGATATTCATAAGGATTACTTACCAGAATATTTAGGTGGTAGGGGTCTCGCAATAAGGCTTTTATGGGATCTCATAAAACCCGGTACTGATCCTCTCTCACCTGAAAACTTCTTAATCCTAGCTCCCGGACCATTAACAGGCTATCCACTGCCTTCATCAGGAAAATTAGTTATTGCTGCTAAATCGCCATTAACCTACGGATATGGTGACGGAAACATAGGTACTAAAACAGCTGTAGAAATTAGAAAAGCAGGTTATGACGCAGTAGTAATTAAGGGTATTGCACCTAAGCCTGTAGTACTCTATATAGAGCGTGGTAAGGTAGAATTTAGGAGTGCTGATGACTTGTGGGGCCTTGGGACACATGAAGCAGAAGAAAGGCTCATAAAAGAATTTGGTAAAGACGTAGGTACTTTATTAATAGGGCCTGCTGGTGAGAAACTAATTAAGTATGCGACAGTCCTGAGTGAGTATGGTAGATCTGCTGGCAGACCAGGCATGGGTGCTGTGATGGGCTCCAAGAAAGTAAAAGCTATTGTCGTTAAGGGAGATAAGCTGCCTGAGCCCGCAGATAGGAGTGAACTAATGCAACTTGGAACAGAAGCCCTCAAGAAGGTCAAGGAATCTAAGAACTATGACTTCTGGATGAGGCAAGGGACAATGGCAACTATAATTTGGTCTAATACTAACTCAGTACTTCCGACATATAACTTCAGAGAAGGAGTCTTTGACCAAGCTGATAAAATTAGCGGTGATGTTATGGAGAAAATGAAGGTGTCTCAGAAAGGCTGTCCTAATTGCAATATGCCTTGCGGTATGATGGTTGAGGCAAGAACAGATTTAGGTGCAATCAAGGCTGAACTTGATTATGAGAATGTAGCGATGCTGGGATCTAACATAGGGTTAGGTAATCTTGATGAGGTTTCATACCTGAATAACTTAGCCGATGATTTAGGAATAGATACCATTAGCTTAGGCTCTAACATAGCATTTGCTATGGAGGCGTCAGAGAAGAAGCTAATAGATGAGAAGATAGAGTGGGGTGACTTTAAGACCGCTATTAACTTAGTTAAAAGAATTGTTAATAGAGAAGGAGTAGGTACTCTACTAGCAGAAGGAGTAAAGTATGCATCGGAAAAGCTAGGAGGCGAAGCCACTAAGTTCGCAATGCATGTTAAGGGTCTTGAAATAACCGCATACGACTGCCATACAGCACCGGGCATGGCTCTAGCATATGGTACATCATCAATAGGTGCTCACCACAAGGATGCTTGGCTCATATCGGTTGAAATACAAATGGGTAAGGAGGGGAGACTAAGCTATAGTCCAGAAAAAGCAGAGAAGCTCGTGTGGATGCAAAATATTCGTGGAGGTATGTTTGAGTCATTAACTACCTGTAGGTTACCTTGGGTTGAAGTCGGTCTCGACTTAGAGTACTATCCTAGACTTCTTAAAGCAGCTACTGGAGTTACCTATACGTGGGATGATATCTACACTATCGCGCATCGTATATATACTCTAATAAGAGCATTTTGGGTACGTGAGTACCTAGCCTCAGGGATGGAGTGGGGTAGAGAGCTGGACACACCACCTAGAAGATGGTTTGAAGAGCCATTAACGAAGGGACCATTTGCTGGAGTAAAATTGGATATTAATAAGTACCATACATTACTTGATAAGTACTACGAACTCAGAGGCTGGGACTCCAGAGGTATCCCCAGAAAATCAACACTTGAAAAGTTAGGACTAGGCTTTGTCATTTCTGAACTTGAGGGAATAACTAAGCTAGCACCGTAAGTTTAGCTTTATCTTTTTAACTTGATACTTTATAAATTTGGAGAGAAACTGCTTATTAATTACTTAATTCATAAATAATTTCATGGAGGAACCCCTATGACAGAGCCTCTAGGCTCAGGATGAGTAGGGGGTCCCCACGGGGCCTCTACCCCTAAACACTTATTAAACAGCTGTTCTAACTTCTTGATGGTGTCAATTATTGATTTGGGAGCTTTGAAAATAAAGGAACTAGAGAGGGAGATACAAAAATACTGGGAAGAAAGGGATATACCGAACAAGTGGAGGTCGTGGAGCAATGACAAACCAGTATTTGCATTTCTAGAAGGACCTCCTACAGCTAATGGTTTCCCACATGTAGGACATATAAGAGGAAGAATATACAAGGACTTTGTCCTTAAGTACTACCGCCTTAGAGGCTATAATGTATGGGCTCAAGCTGGGTGGGATGAACAGGGACTTCCAGTTGAAGTAGAGGTAGAGAAAAAGCTAGGTGTTAAGAGAAAGAAAGAAATAAGTGAAAAAATAGGTCTTGAAAGATTCGTTAAGGAGTGCTATGATCTAGTTAATTACTACCTGAAGTTCTGGGAGGATTATGCTACTAAAAGAATAGCTCTATGGCTTGACTTAAGGAATGCGTATGAGACCAGGAAAGCTAAGTACTTAGAGCACGTATGGTATCTAATAAAGAGGGCATGGGAGGAAGGATTACTTTATGAAGGTTACAGGGTATTACCGTTCTGCCCGAGGTGTGAAACAGCACTTAGTGACGCGGAGGTCGACCAAGGTTATGAGGAGAAAACATCGCCATCTATCTACGTTAAGTTTAAGCTTGAAGGTAGTGATAGCAAATACCTAGTAATATGGACTACAACGCCATGGACCCTAATAGATAATGAAGCTGTTGCTGTACACCCAGAAGGCACTTACTGTGAAGTTTCTATTAACGGTGAAGTATGGGTAATTGCAAAACAACTTATTAATGATGTATTAAGTAAGGCCAGAATAAAGAACTGGAAAATAATTAAGGAATTTAGAGGAATTGCGCTCGAGGGCATAAAGTACGTACATCCATTACTAGATGAGGTACCAATACATAAAGAGCACGTTAATGCACATAAGGTCATAATTGCAGACTTCGTATCTCTTGAAGAAGGAACAGGCTTGGTACATGTAGCTCCAGGGCACGGTCCTGAGGATTTTGAGGTGGGACTTAAGTATAGGCTACCTATAACAAGTAATGTAGAGATTAACGGCGTTTTTAATAATAATTCAGGCATCTTCAGCGGACTTGACGTAGATAAGGCTTCCGAAAAAGTAATCAACATACTCAGGAATAAGGGATTACTAATACATGCAGGAACTATAAGACACTCGTACCCACATTGCTGGAGGTGTCATACACCATTAATATATAGAGCCGACAAACAGTGGTTCCTTAGGGTAGAAGTTCTAAGAGACAAGCTCCTTAAGGAATTAAGTACCGTAAAGATATATCCCGAGAAGCTAAGGGCTAGATTTGAGAATTGGCTAGCTAATATTAAGGACTGGACTATTTCTAGATCAAGAATATGGGGAACCCCACTACCTATCTGGAGATGCGTTGACAATACAGAAAAAATTGTTGTCATAGGAAGTGTAAGGGAATTAAAGGAAAAAGCTGCGAAATTACCTAATATTAGTGATGACTACCTAGTCCACAGACCATGGATAGATCAAATAGAATTAAAAGTGGATAATTGCAGCAAGTGGATAAGAGAACCATATGTTGTAGATGTATGGATAGACAGCGGTATTGCTTGGCTAGCTGGTGTTGATGGATTAAGAAACAAAGAATTATTTAGTAAATTATATCCATACAATTTCATAACTGAAGGTATAGACCAGACAAGAGGCTGGTTCTACTCACTATTAATAACTTCAGTGCTATTAATGGGGTCAGCTCCCTATAAGGAAATATTAATGCAGGGCCTTGTACTCGATAAGTATGGCAGAAAAATGACTAAGCACTTAGGTAATGTCGTATGGGCCAAAGACCTGCTGGATAAGTACGGTACTGATCCAGTAAGGCTGTATATATTAACTAAGTATCCACCTGGTGATCCATTTAGCTTTGATGAGGATGAGATTAAGGAGTCATTAAGTAAGCTAAACATAATATGGAACATCTTTAGATTTGCGGCAACCTATATGCGTATAGATAAGTTTGACCCTAAGATTCATACATTAAATGAAATGCTAAGCAAAGCAAGGATTGAGGATAGGTGGATATTATCTAGAGTAAATACAGTAATTAAGAAGTTTGATAAGTACATGAAGAGGTACGAGCTACATAAGGCATCTCGTGAAATAGTTAACTTCCTTATTGAGGACTTGAGCCACGGTTACTTAAGATTAATTCGCCCAAGAGTCTGGAAGGAGGAGGATCATGATAAATATGTAGTTTATGCTGTGCTTTACTATGTCCTTAAGAAGAGCTTGAAAGCCCTATCCCTTATAGTGCCGTACTTCAGTGAAGCACTATGGTTGCGATTCTTTAAGGTGCTGGAACCTAATACCGAAGAGAGCATTCACTTAAGTACTTGGGAGGAAGCCCAAGAACAGTACATTAACAATAGACTAGAAGACCTCTTCAGCACTGTATTTTCAATATCATCGTCTGTTGCATCATTGAGAAACTCTATAGGCATTAAGTTAAGGTGGCCAATAAGTGAGGTTGTAGTTGTCTCAAGAAAAGAGTCCAGAGTTGAGTTACTCAAGGAAGTGGTTGACGTCATAGCATTTTTAAGTAATGCAAAGAATGTAGTCATTACAACTAATGATGAGAAGTGCTTAAATGAAAACTATGTGACTGAGGAATTGCAAGAACACTTAGTCTGCATACCAAGGAAGTTAAATCGCGATCTCTATTTGGAAGCCCTTGCTAGAGAAGTCATAAGGAGAATACAGGTTATGAGAAATAAAATGAACCTTAATATTGAGGAATATATTGTAGTTGGCCTTAAGACCTCGGACAGTGAAATTGCTGAGGCCGTAGAGAAGTTCAGAAATTACATAATGAGTGAGGTGCGGGCTAAGAAAATTATTAATGATATGCATTCCGACATGTATGCTATTAGCTGGGATATTGAGGGTAAGAGAGTAGTTCTCGGAATTAAGCGGGGCAATTAATTTTGATTATTGTTGCTGGATCACTTAATTATGATATAACACTCTATGTGGATAAATTTGCTCCACCTAAGTCAATAGTAAGGAACATTAAAAGGTTTCTAGGAGGTTCTGGAGGAAATGCTGCTGTAGCTGCTGCAAGAATACTAGGGAAAAATAAAGTATTTTTACTTAGTGCTGTTGGCAATGATGAAGTAGGCAAAGCACACTTAATAGCACTAAAGAATGAAGGAATTAATACCTCTCTAATTAAGGTATTCAGTACTATTGAATCAGGGCAAGCTTTTGTGATTATTGATAAGTCCGGTGAATCAGCAATATATAGCTACTATGGTGCTAATTACTATTTATCACCGAACGAAGTGGGAAAAAATCTGGAAGACGTGCTAGATAAGGTCACACATGTGCTGATAATGAATCCCCCATTACCTGTAGCGGTAACGCTTGCTAAATTAGCTCGAAGTAAGAATAAAATTATTCTGTGGGATCCAGGTATACTATCTAATCTAGGTTTTAATCAATTAGCAGAAGTTATTAAGAGTGTGGATTATTTATTACCTAATAAAGAAGAACTACTGATTTTAACTGACAGCGGTATAGAGGATAAAGCCCTGGAAAAACTGGCATCTCTAAATCCAGAGTTAACGATAATTATTAAGGAAGGTAGTCATGGCGTAAAGTACATTAATTTAAGGAATCGCAAAACATATCGAATTGGAGCAGTACCTTTACATAAATTAGGGCTTGAACTTATCTCAACAGTCGGCTGTGGCGATACTCTTGTTGGTGTCTTTACAGCACTTAAAAGTATGGGTTATGATGATTTAAAGGCTCTCAAGTTATCTATTTGCGCAGCAGCAATTAATGCTTCTAAAGATGAACCACGCGGAAGTCCGTACTTTAGCGAACTAATTAAGTTCTACAAACACAGATGCTCTTCATTAATTAACACAGAAATGAGTGAGTGCAACATATAAGCATCATAATGAGTTGAAACAACTCTAAAAGGTATTCAAAATTTAATTACCCATATACACACTCTATTATCTAATGAGGGAAGGGTTGTGACACCTATACTTGATAGAAATATAATTGAGCCAAGTGAAAAACTCGCAACAGATTTGAGAAGCGGACGTATCCTCGGTTCAACTGAAGCAGCATATAAAGTTCTTGACATGATAGATTTTATTTCACGAGAATACCCAGAAATACTTAACAAGTACTTAGTAGAGTGGATACCTGCATTTATGGAAGCTCGACCTACATCATTGGTTATGATTAACCTAACTAGGCAATTCTTAGAGGAGTATGTAGCATTGCTTAGAAGTTTAGGTAGTGAGGAATCGGCTTATAGAGTCCGCACAATAATTAGTAAAATAAAACAAAATATAGAGGAAGTTAAGGAAGTAGTTGCTACGCTAGGTTCAAGAAGAATATCTGACGACGACACAATTTTAACTCATTCGTATAGTACAACAGTAATAAAATTACTTGGTAAGGCACTTGAGCGGGGAATAAAATTTAATGTAATCGTTACCGAGTCCAGACCTATTAGTGAAGGTTTTCATACTGCTGAAATACTGAATAAGATGGGGATAAGAACAACACTAATTGTAGATTCAGCTATTCGGTATGTCATGAAGAAAGTATCTAAGGTTATTGTGGGCGCAGATGCTGTAGCTGCAAATGGAGCAGTAATAAATAAGGTCGGTACATCAGCTATAGCATTAGCTGCTAAAGAAGCTAGGGTTAGAACATACGTAGCTGCGGGTACTTATAAATTTGGTTATGAGACTGTTTTTGGCGAATTAATTGAAGGCGTAGTATTAAATGAACCCAGACTAATGATCCCAGAAAAAGAACTAAGTTCCTTAACTGGTAAAGTAATAATTAAAGAGCCTTTATTTGATGTTACACCGCCTGAATACATAGACGCAATAATAACTGAGTATGGTCTAATAGCACCACAGGCAATACCAATTATTGTACGTGAACTACATGGCTGGCCGCCCAAGCTAAGATCAATAGATGAACTGTTAAAGGAGGTGAGCATGTATGTCTGAGTTTAAAATACCACGTAAAGTCATTGAAATAAGAGAAAATATTAGAAGTATGAGAATAAGGGGCGCAGGTAGGATCGCTAGAGCTGCTGCTGAAGCACTTGCTATTGCTGCTCGGGAATTCAAGGGGAAAAACATAGATGAGTTTATGGAATATATTAATATGGTAGCAGATTACGTAAAGTCAGCAAGACCCACAGCTGTATCTTTGCCAAATGCCGTTTCTTACATACTTACTAGACTTCAAAGAGCTATGCCTGCTTCCTTAAATGAAGCTAGGGACCTAGTTGTAAGAACTGCCGAACACTTTATTGAGTATTCCCGAGAGGCGGTAAAAGTAATTGGTGAACTAGGTGCTAAGAGATTAGAATACGGTGACGTCATAATGACACACTGTCATAGTACAGCAGCTGTTTCCGTTATAGTAACTGCGCATAAATTAGGCAAAGTAAATAAAGTATATGTAAAGGAGACTAGGCCTAGACTACAAGGACTAATAACTGCTAGAGTATTATCCGAGGCTGGTCTAGATGTAATTTTAATACCTGATTCATCAGTTAGGTATTTCATGAAGAAAGTATCTAAGGTTATTGTGGGCGCAGATACTGTAGCTGCAAATGGAGCAGTAATAAATAAGGTCGGTACATCGCTCGTGGCTCTCGCTGCTAAAGAAGCTAGGGTTAGAACATACGTAGCTGCGGAGACCTACAAGTTCAGTCCGCGCACAGTGATAGGTGAGTTAGTACCAATTGAGGTTAGAGATCCTACTGAAATAGTCAGTAACGAGTGGCTCAAGAATAATCCCAGTGTTGAAGTATACAATCCGGTATTTGATGTTACACCGCCTGAATACATAGACGCAATAATAACTGAAAAAGGTATCATACCGCCGCAGGCAGCAATCTTGATACTTATTGAGGAGTATGGTTTAAGTATTAAGGAGCAGTTAAAAGAGCATGATTTTGTGATTCGTGAAGAGGAATTAAGGGAGTAAGAATGCATTTATGCTTAATTTTTTCCTGACGTAGTCAATAAATAAGTCACCGCAGGTACTTCTTACATTGTTAACAATTAATTCCTTAGGCTTAGCCTCAATAATGTACTTTATTAGTCCTTTAAAGTCTGCATGATCACTAAATGCTACAAGCCATACATTTTTGCTTATCCGCCTGTACGGCCTTCTAAATTCCCAGCCACTTAATATAATGTGATTTCCGAGATTATTTGCACGCCTACGTGAGTTAATATGTGTTAAATAGATGTACCACCCATCTCTCATAACATCTTCTGCTTCAGATGAATTAGCATGTAAGTAGGTCCCCAGATTTAGACCATGTCTCTCAGCTATTCTAGCTAATACGTACTGCCTATGAGGAAGAATAAAGGGTGCATCAATACCTTCTCTTCTGAGAATACCCATAACTTCTTGAATTTTGCCGTAGTAGCCATATATGTAGACAGGTCCTTTAGAAAGTAACTCCCGTACTAAGTCAGCTAGAATTAACTCTATATAGTCGTCAAACTCCCTTACATATGACGGGTTTCCATATGTTGCATCAGTGATGAGTATATCAGCCTCTATTACAGGGGTCTCTACTAGCGGTTTCTTAAAATCGCTTGTATACACTGCTTTTAATCCATCATTTGTCTCAATAATTACTTGTGCCGAACCAGGTATATGACATGCTCTTTCAAGCACCACTTCAATATCTCCAATCTTTATTGGCCTTCCATAGCCCACTGCCATAAGCTGTCTCTCAGGAACTTTATACCCCATAGCTCTCACCCAGTCTAAAGTTAAGGGAGTTCCAACTATCGTTGCTCCTGAATTAACACTTCTACTAAAAGATACCAAGTGGTCGGAGTGCGCATGCGTTGCGATTCTTAAAGGAGTTTTCTCATGTCCATCAACAACTACATATTGCTTTGCTATTATACCGCCATGTCTATTAATGCTGAGTAACTTACTGGCTATAGCTTCCCTCATTTGAACACCGTCCTCATTAGCACCTATTCTAAAGATTTTCAGCTATTCCTAATAACGCTTTACTCATGACACACATGGAGAAGTTATACACTTGCTATATTCATTTCTACTTCACTAGCTAATTGTATTATCTATTATATAATGGTAATATAATATAGACTTGACATACGAGTTATTTTATTAATAATTTTACCAGCTTTAGGTGCTATAAAAAATAAAAGTTCTAATTGTTGATTACGAAGTTCGAGAATATAGTATTTCATTATTACTGCATTTTGCTAGTCTGGATAGATTCTGGTGCCAGAAAGCCCTTTAATTACGTCATAGCCTTTATACAGATGCCCAATCATAGCTTTTTTACCTCCATGCCTTAGAAACCTTATAACTGCTAGTACCTTCGGCCCCATAGACCCTGGCTTAAAGTGTCCTTCCTTGTAGTACTTCTCCAGTTCTGAGACAGTAACTTCCTTTAATAATTTCTGGTCTGGCTTACCGAAGTTCAGGTATACTCCTTCAACATCCGTAAGTATAACGAAGGTACCTACGCCTAGTCCTGTAGCTAGCACTTCTCCCGCCAAATCTTTATCTATCACTGCTTCAGCACCCTGTAGGGTACCATCCTCATTTCTTACGACCGGTATACCACCGCCCCCTGAAGCTATTACTATCCAGCCCTCATTGAGTAGTTTCTTTACTGCACCTACCTCAACATTCTCAACAGGATTAGGTGATGGAACTACTCTCCTCCAACCACCTCTTGGATCGGGCTTTATTACCCAACCCTTTTCTTTCATTAACTTCTTTGCTTCCTCTTCTGTGTAATAACTACCTACATATTTTGTTGGGTTCTTCCATGCTGGGTCGTCCTTGCTAACTGCAACCTGATTTACTATGGCTACTACTCCCTTTACGCGATCTTTAACACCTTCCCTAGTAAGTATATTATGTATAGCCTGCATCAGGAGATAACCTAGCCAGCCTTGAGTCATGGCGCCAGCTATGTCCATGCTCATAGGCGGTATCTTGTCCTTAGATCGTTCCATCCATTCTAGGATTATGCCGACTTGAGGCCCGTTGCCGTGTGTGATAGCCACCTTATATCCTTCTTTAACTATTCTGACTATAGTTTCTGCTGCCCTATAAGCATTCTTCCAATAATTTTCTGGTGTTCCAACCTCGCCTTTTGATTGGAACGCATTACCTCCCAACGCGATTAAGATATACTTCTCATCTCTTTCGCCTGCCATAGCGCTCTCCCCCAAAACTCAGCAACATTATTCTATTTAAGTAAGCACCTCCTAATAAAATTTCATTGTGAGGGTTTTCCTCAGCTGTTATATTAATTAGGTTATAGTAATTTAATTGACGGATCTAATTAGGGGGCACTTCGTATATGCGAATTTACAGGCATGGACTACATTTCTTTGTTACTTTCTAAAAATTCTCATTGAAGAGTTCAATCAAGTTTTAAGAACATAACAATGCCCGAATAGCATTCCTCAATCTTTCGTAAGTTATTTTTAGGTCTTCCGGAATGACCTTAACACCTGCTATTACTGGCATAAAGTTTGTGTCACCAGACCATCTAGGGACTATATGAATGTGTAAGTGTGCTTCAATACCCGCTCCAGCTACCTTTCCTATATTAATACCTATATTATATCCGTGAGGATTATACTCCACGTCAATTGCTTTAATTAGCAGTGATAGGGTTTTGTGAATATCCAGAATTTCTTCAACAGTAAGCAATTCGGGTCTAGGTATATGACGCTTGGGCGCAATCATAACATGTGCTGTATTATACGGATATATGTTTAGCATTGCTATTGAGTGTTTACCTCGATGTACTACCCAGTTGTCTTCATCACTGCCTTCAACCGCTTTGCAAAAAATGCATTCACCTAATTCACTGGCACTTTTTATATATTTCATTCTCCAGGGTGCCCAGAGGACTCTCATTCGTTAACCACGATTATTCATTTAATTCTCTGCTATTAAAAGATTCAAGAACTTCTACTAAATTATTGATAATATACGCACGAGTAGTTGTTCCGGGGTTAAGAGGGATAATATGTATCCTACTAAAATGAAAAATACGTGTGGAAGTGCAGGTGTTATCCATATATAGTCATCTGGACTCAATACACCTTCATTAATATATTTAAGTATTAGTTTTCTTGCGCTTTCCTCTTCCTCCTCCATAGAAAATGATGCTCTGCAAGCAAATTCGCTCTTCCTGGGTATTGTAAGTAAGTAAGTAAACCTCATATTTAAAAAATCACGTACTTTAACAGGTTTACCAAATAATATTAAATATAGCTTTTTACCAGTTGCACACTTAATTGTGCTTAGAGTTCTCCTGAATTTGAATAAGTTATATGTTGCATAGTATATAACTAACATTAGCGGGATAATTAATGAGTAAAGTAGAGTAAGCAAGGAAATTGGAATAATAGTAAATTTGGGGTGTGCTAGTCCAACAAGCAGAATCGCTAAGAAATCTGCTCCGCCAATCATGCCAAGTAGTGACATTGTTAGAAGAAGTATTGCAGGCATTAATGAGAACACTAAGTATAATAAGTTGCTGTATTCACCAAGTGCTAAATTTAGCACTATAGCAAGTACTGCCGCTGGCGCCCAAGTTAATTCGGGTATGTCCCTATACTTTAGGTCTCTATATGAAGCATATATTAGTGTTAGTAGTGTTGCACACATAATAATAGTGTATGGTAACTGAAGTAAATTAAGTATTTTCTAGTCCCCCCAAGACTCTAGTAGGTCTTCGTTTGTCTTATTTCACTTTACGACTGAATATGACTATTCCTCAATATCCCTAATTCCTTCCTCAGTAATAATGAAAACAGCTTCACTTTCTGGAAGATGCGGTGCATCAACTACTCTCGCAATTCTTCTATTACCTCTTCCCCTACGTAATTGTATCCTAACCCCTGGTGCGTGAGCTAGTACATGGCCTCCAACTGCTGTTGTTGGATCACCATAGAATATGTCTGGCCTAGCCATTACTTGATTAGTTACTACAACAGCTATATTATAGACATCCGCAATTCTACTTAGCTGATGTAAATGCCTATTGAGCTTCTGCTGACGTACCGCTAGGTTCTCCCTACCGGGATACTCCGCCCTGAAGTGACCAGTCACTGAATCAACCACTAGCAATTTTATATTCTCCTTAGGTATGAGCTCCATCGCTTCTTCAACAATAGCCATTTGGTGATCACTACTAATAGCTCGAGCCCAAATTATGTTCTCCATTACCTTATCGGGATCTAGTCCCAGCGACTTAGCCATCACTTCAATACGCTCCCATCTAAAAGTACCCTCAGTATCTATGAAGAGTGCTCTGCCATCTAAGCCTCCTTTCTCCCTTGGTAGCTGAACATTAACTGAAAGTTGCATACATATCTGTGTCTTACCTGTTCCGTACTCTCCATAAAACTCGGTTATGGTTTTAGTTTCTATGCCTCCTCCTAGTAGCTCATCAAGCCTCTTAGACCCTGTTGTAATTCTCCCAATATTAGTCCATTCCTGCTTAAGCTCTAATGCGGTCTTAAACCTAAGTCCTAGTGCTTCCCTTGCCTTGCTTACTATTCTCTGAGCTGTAGGAGTTGGTATGCCTACAACACTAGCAAGTTCATTTATATTAGCTACAGCAATTGACTCTAAAGTTTTGTACCCAGCCTCTTTGAGCTTCTTAAGTAATGTAGGGCTTAAACCTAAATCATCAATACTTCTAATTAGTTTTCTTTCGGTTCTCCCAGCATCACCCATTATCTTACCATCCCTACATAAGGGAATTCAAACAAGCTATTAAGTTTTGATAATATTTTCCCATAATAATTTACGATAAGAAGCGTATGAT